>JAJZYV010000295.1 GCA_021797955.1 Thermoplasmata archaeon | reverse complement strand
AATGAAGGCAAAGTACCTCAGCATTGTAAGAAGACTTGGAAAGAACCGTGCAATAGTTGCAATTGCAAGGATCCTTCTGGAGTGCATATATGTAATGCTCACTAAGAATAAAGAATTCGAGGATAACATTGATTCTCTCACTGAGAGAAAGATGAAGGTCATGTCAATGAGGGCAAAGAACCCAAGAAGACTCAAAGATCTTGAAGAGGTGGAAAAAATATTTATGAAGAAGAGAGATCAGCATAGGACAGATCAACTTTTTTCATAGAAGAAATATTCACATTCCACTTAGATCCATTGGAATAATAGTCTTTTACCTCGTTTTGTCCTACATCCCCAACTATTATGTTTACATCTCTTATTCCAGGTTCTATTAGATTTAATAAGGCATATTCACTCACTGGCTTTCCAGCGACTGGAAGAAGCTGCTTCACATCTGTATAGGTTAAGGGGCGCAGTCTGGTTCCAGACCCACCATGCAATATAACACCCTTCATATTAATAAGTGTGATACTCACTGAAGATATGTAATTTTCCAGAGTTGGAGTGATTCCGTTTTATCATTTTAAGGATTTTAAGATTGTAAAATTTTGATAATAAATATTTATCGTCAATTAGGCATATTTGTAGTTTGCAATTATCAAGAATTTAGATATAAGTTAAGCTGGACAATATTATTCAGTAAGAATTGATCAGGTATCGATGAAAAGTGTTGACTTCTTAATTCTCGGAGGCGGTTGGACCGGCCTTCTGGTTGCTAAAGAACTTGCTTCTAAGTTTCAGAGCGCCTCCATAGCTGTATTAGAGGCTTCAAGCGAAAATAATCTGGGCGGACTTTTAAAGTCGGAGTATATTAATGGTTTTACCTTTGACACTGGTGGCCCTCACATTCTTTTTAGCAAAAACAAAGAAATATTAAGTAAAATTTCAGATATTTTAGGTAAAAATATAAGACAATTTGAAAGAAAGGCAGTAGTTTATTATGAAAATAAATACGTTCCCTACCCTTTTGAAAATGGAATTTATACTTTAGAACCAAAAAAAAGGGCACAAATAGGTTTTGGAATTATTAAATCTATGATCGAATATTCACAAAATCCAAGCTGGAAGCCACCAACTTTTAAGGATTGGATATATGGATTCTTCGGTAAAGAGATGGGATCCTCGTACCTTGAACCTTATAATAGAAAGATATGGAAAACCGATCCGGGCGAAATGGATGCTAGCTGGGTGTTTTCACCAGGTCGTCTCCCATTTCCAGTATTAGAAGACATTATACTTTCTATTGCGGGAATCGAATCAGTTGGTTACAAAGAACAGCAATTCTTTCTTTATCCGGCGAGAGGTGGAATTTTTGGTCTTTACCGAGGATTATTTGAAAAAGTTAAGAAAGCAAATGTTGATTTAATCCCCAATTTCACCGTATCAAATATAAAGAAGGCTAACGGGGGCTGGTTAATCAATGATGAAGTTTTTGCAACAAAAGTGATAAGCACTTTACCTTTGCCAATTTTACCTAATATTATGGAACTTCCAGCTGAGATATCTCGTTTATGCAAACAATTCATATGGAATCAAGATACTGTTGTAGGAGTTTCTCTCAATATTCCATCTCCAAAGGAACATGTTATTTACGTACCATCGCCCGAAATTAACTTTCACAGGATAACATGGATGTCAAACCTAGCTGGAGCCCCCAAGGGTTTATCTAACCTTATTGCTGAAACTACAGCACCATATGATGAGGCAGTAGTCATTGAAGACACAATAGAAAAGACTATTACCGGTTTAATCAGGATGGGTATAATCAAGTCAAAAGACCAGGTTTTATTTGCAAAAGCATGGAACAACAAATTCGCATATCCAATATACAAAATTGGACATGTCGAAGCTAGAAACCGCGTTTTTGAATATTTCAATGAAATTGGCTTTCATTCTATTGGACGTTGGGGTTCATGGCACTACTGGAATACTGACAAAGTTTTAGAAGCTGTGTTGGCTCTTACAGACGAACTTACCAAGAGTGGAAACTAAAAATGGTTAACAAAATTTCTGAGCTAAAATATAATGAACGTAACATTTTAGAAAAAAAAGATGGAATTGAGATTTCTGACGTGACTTCAATAAAAGAATTATTAACGAAAAGTGAAGAATACTTGGTATCCATCAATGAACGTGAAGAACGCTTTGATTGCTCTGTTCTGATATCCGCATACAATGGAAGAAAATTCATTAAAGAAGCGATTCTATCTGTGCACTCACAGGTTACCGCGTATAAAATTGAGACTTTAGTTCTATTCGATAAGGGAACTACCGACTCCACACTAGACGAATTGATATCTTATTCTATGTCGAACAAAGATAAATCTTTTAAAATAGCCTTTCTAAACCACCTCACTGATTTTCGAGAAAAACTAATATCACCATCATTAACAGAGACTAACTACATTTTTTATCTAGATTATGATAACACATTTGAACCAAGCAAGGTTCAGAAACAAATTGATGACATTATTAAATCTTCCAGATTTTTTTCTTTCACAAACTTAAGAGTAATGGATGAAATGGGGAATTTATCCGAAACACCTCAATACTTTAAAACTCCAGACTTCACCTTGGAAGGACTTATAAATGGAAATAAAATTGACATGAGTACAATTTGTATAACTAGGTCTTTCTATAATAAATATGTAATTCCGATAATCCCACTTTTAAAAGATCGTTTCTTTGATTTCTGTCTGCCGGATTATTTGCTGGCATTAATTGCTGCTCAGAATTCTTTAGTGATATACAACTCGGAACCTTTGTTGAATTATCGTATTCATGAAAGTAATCTCTTTTACCTACCTGGTAATCAAAAAGGTTTTTATTTTATGATAAAAAAATCCTTGGTTTATGAAAAAATTAATAAAACCATTACAGCATTCTCTTTAGTCAGCGCAGCTTTATTTGGTTTCAGTGGTGTTTTTTTAAGGCTTAGCTTAATTGACACCAAAATACCGGAGGTTCTAGGTATAAATACATTAATTCGTGGGAAAAAATCAATTATTTCGAATATATTAATCAAACTAAAGAACATATATCTTACAAGACGTTAAGTTATGAGCAAACATTTTAGGCCCATTGTCCATCAAAAGTTGAGGATGTTCTACAATATTAAGTGGTTATATGCTTTACTTCGGTAAATGAGGGATGTGGAACTTCTTGAACCCTCTTTAGGAATTAATTATACAAAAACTAGAAATGGGATCAGTTATTAGCGATAAATTCAATATAGTTTCAGATGATTAGGAAATCATTGCAATTGTTGATAGTTTCTAAGAATAATTTAGACCAAGGTTTTGGAGGAGAAAAATGGATTCGTGATGTTGCCATCGAGGCAAGCCATATATGTAAAGTGCTTGTTTTAACCTCAAATAAAGGAGATAAAAACGTAAGTTATACTTCAGAGCTGATTGCGTCAAATAATATTTCAATTATTGAACTTAACAAAAT
>JAJZYV010000294.1 GCA_021797955.1 Thermoplasmata archaeon | reverse complement strand
GCTGAGCGACGAAAATTCCGAGATCATTGATAAAACTGGTTGGAAATGTACTGAAGATTCCTCCTATAAAACCAAGGATGGCATAAGATATGGAGAGAGCAAAGGCAAGACCTGCAGAAATACCGTACATAACACCAATAAAACTGCTGATACTGGAATGCCTTCTTTTTCTCATTCTTGTCACACGATCGAAATTATCCGCAACTATATCTCCGCATTTTTGTGCATCTGATCCAAGTTCAACACTTTCAGAAAATGATTCAGAAAATACCTCTACAAGTCTTGATTCTGTATCTGCGCTGAAATCTTTCCATGCAATGAGTGTGTTTATTCTATAGACCAGTCTTTTGTATAAATCTCGTATGTTTGCGGTCAACTTACCAAAATCGTGAAGCTGTATTTCACCAAGCGCTTCTATTATGATATTTCCTCTGGAAGATGCAGATCCGGAAAGTGCCCTTATAAAACTGCCGAACATATCCTCTTTTTTCATAATTTCCTTTTCTGTATTCGAACCGATTATGCTTGGTATTGCAAGGGGCGTAATTGCAACCGCAAATAGGATGTAAAAAGGAATGGAGGAGAAAAATGGGGTCAGGAAAAACACTGCAAGAAGCCCCAATGTCATTAATCCGAATCCTACAAACCATATCTTCAGGACAATTTCAGTATTCGTTCTTATGCCGGTCTTTTGCCATATTGGATCATATGGAAGCACTGTTTTTATTCCTACTACAATCATACTTTCTCCCATTACCATGGCGAGAATTGCAAGGATCATCATCACATCCATATTTACTGGGATCAGAATGGGCATTATCATGATGAACGCTATCATAAATGCGAAGGCGAGGAGCATTGAAATGTATATGTCCTTGAAGAGATCGAAAGAATACAAAGCTGAAACATAGTTATTTTCATAGTTTGCCATAACTGTACTCGTTTCCGTCTTTAGAAATTCTTCAAAATTTTGACCGCTGTCTGTGGCCTGCCCTAACCTTGAGAGAAAATCTGCGAAGAGATCACTTGGTGTCCTTTCGGCCAAGAAATTAGATATCTCTCCAAGACTCATCTTCCAATTCTGGGTAAGATTAACTATTTTTTTCAGTTCTTCATTTATATATCCCAACTTTTCTTTCCGTGCAAGAATTTTAAGAATTTCTACCCTGTCCGCTCCGCTTACTGCCAGAGTTGCAAAAGCCGTGATAAAAAAAGGTATTGATCCATCTATGTTTATTTTTCTGTTCTGTCTCTGAACTATGGGATTTAAAAGGCCATAGAGGAGCATTGACATGGATATTGATGCTAGTATAACATATTCTGTACTTTTTGTTTCAATATATAATGGGAAAAATATTGCTGATATTAAAGTAAAAATCAGTACAACTGCAACACCCTTTGTACTGAATTCAATACCTGTTAAAGCTCCAAGACGTTTAGCCTCATGCATACTAATTACCTGCCAGGATAGCCCCCTCTCCCTGATGATAGAATTTCTTTATGCTTTCAAACACCTCAAAGTAACTGTTCAGATTTCTCTTGATCAATAGCTCAATTATCCTGGCCCGTTTGAAGAGTTCGTCGTAAATGATCTTCGGATCAGCTAAACCAGCTGTTTGGGCAATTCTTCTCTCAAGGATGTATGAATTGTTCATACCTCTGAAGAGGTGCTTATCAGTGGTAGGATCCCATTGAAACACCTGTTTGGTTGAAACACCGTTTAGTTCCTCATAATACCCCTCAATCTCATTTATGCTTGTTGTTCTTCTAAGAAATTTACCATTTACATATACAGCCTGCTGGATTAGAGCTATGTTAAGATTATCCATAAAAGTAACAGGGATATTGATTGGAGTACCAGTAAATCTCTGTATCATTCTCTTGACCGAGGCAGCGTGAAAGGTTGCAATAACCGGATGGCCCGTTTGCATAGCCTGGAACGCCATAGATCCTTCTGCTCCTCTTATTTCTCCAACTATAATGTAGTTCGGCCTTGATCTCAATGCAGTTTTCAACAGGTCAAAAAGGGTTACTCTGCTCTCCTCTGCACCTCTTTCCCTTGTTACAAGCTGTTGCCATGCAGGTTGAGGGCATCTAATTTCCGGGGTATCTTCCGCGCTGAATATTTTTGCTTCAGGTCTGATAAAAGGAACAAGGGCATTCACCACAGTTGTTTTTCCGCTTGCAGTTTCCCCGCAAACGAAAACACTCTGACCATATTCCAGGGCAAGCCAAAGGTAAGCGGCCTCCTCAGCTGACATGGTGTTGTATTTAACAAGTTGAATTATACTAATAGGTATATCGGAGAATTTCCTGATAGTAAAACTAGGGCCTCTAATTGACACATCACTACTATATACGATTGAAAGTCTTGAACCATCAGGAAGTGTTGCATCAACAATGGGTACCTTATCACTGACTGGCCTTCCAATTCTTTCACTCAATCTTTTTGAATATGTGGAAAGTCTCTCCATACTACCAAAGACAATGGACGTTTTCAATGTGTCGAAGATCTTATGCACAATAAACACGTCAGACGGTCCTATTCCACTTATATCCTCGATGTTTGGATCCCTGATGAGTGGTTCAATTGGACCCAGACCAACAACATCTCTCTTAAGATGGTATAATAGTCTGGGAAAAAACTCCTGTGTAACGGTTGCTCTGGACCCTGTAATTTTGTTACTGCCACTTACCGATACAACCTTTGAAAACAGGATGTCAATGCTCTTTTCAAGTTCGCTTTCATTTTTAGGTGCAGGAAATTCTGCAGCTCTCTGCAATATCAATTCCAGTACTCTTTCAAGAAAGTCAGATTCCTCCATGGACATTTCCGGTTCTATTGTTTCGTAGAATTGTTCACCGTCAATTCTGTAAACATGAATAAAAATTGGATCTCCTACAGGATATACAATATCGAACTCCTTCATCGATTTCATAGAAGAGTCAGGAACCGTAACGAAATTTGGAGTTCGCTGTCTCTCATTTCTGTATTTCACCAGATGGTTGTACAGATGTGGATTTCTACTAACAGCTTGTTCCAATGTATCTGATCTTATTCCTGCTTCCATCCATTCGCCTCACGATACACTTGATATTTCCACTATAAGACCTCTTCCCGGCTCAATCCTATACGGGATTGTCTGCTGAAAACTGTGTCTGGCCATTGGAAATTTTATAAGATCAATGATATGCTTTCTCTCTCCAAGCATATCCTTGGAATTCAGACTAATTACAGTTGTTGAAAGCTGGTGAATTTTCAGCAAGGTTTGTTCATCAAAATCAGAAGGATTCAAAGTTACCATTACTATTCTTCCCTCTGAGAATTTCCTCAGTGAACTATAAAACTGGACAGGTTCAAAATCCTTGAACATGCCTTCTTGAAGTGAATCCAATATGACCACATTCTTCTCCCCTATTTTCCGATTTAAAAGTATTTCCTCTAAACTGGGTTTCCGGGCTCTCATAAGCACAAATACAGATGTCAGATAGGTAACTCTGTCACTCATTAT
>JAJZYV010000293.1 GCA_021797955.1 Thermoplasmata archaeon | reverse complement strand
GGGAATGACTGAAAATGAATTTTCAAAGAAGAACGGTGCGTGTTCGTGCAGGGTCTTCTCTCTGTCAAACCTCACAAAGGCAAGCATAATGGGAGAGACTGAAGGCATCATAAAAATCACGGTTGATCCAAGAGACAACAGAATTGTGGGTATGCACATAATGGCCCCAAATGCCACAGATATAATCACTGAGGGTGCATATGCAGTGAAAAATAGGTATACCATAGATGATATTATATCAACAAGCCATATATTTCCATCAATATCTGAGGGAATAAAACTCGCTGCACAATCCTTCATAAGAGACCTCTCAAAAATGGCTTGCTGTGTGGAGTGATAATTATGGAATATAATCAAATAATTTCAAAATATCAATTTGATGAAACAATTGAAGTTCTTAGAAAATCCATAGAAGATAATGGCCTCAAGGTAGTTTCATTCATAGATGCCCGTGAAAACCTTAGGAAAATTGGCATCAATATTGGGGGCAATTCAATCTTTG
Source organism: Thermoplasmata archaeon (assembly GCA_021797955.1). The sequence goes on along the minus strand of JAJZYV010000293.1, from coordinate 3,021 downwards.
AGGTTTTCCATCCAAAGTTTGCAATTGAAGTCTTTCAAAAAGATTTAAGGGCAGGGATCGTCCCGCCTCTGAGAATTTATGTCTATGAAGATAATGGTAAAACAAAAGTAAATGCGCAAAGTGCAACAGAGCTTTTTGCACCTTTCACAGGACTTGGTGACCTTGCCAATCGAATTGACAGTCAGATCCAAGCCATTACAAATTCAATAAAATAGTAATTTATTAATAGGTTATTCAAAAAGGTAGTAGAATGAATAGTACTGTTTAACACGATTTAAAATTTTACATTTGAAAATAGGGCTTTTTTGAATGCTTATACCAGAATTATTCCAAATCCATAAAACTGTGCAAAACATGACCGTATCCTGAAAGTTCCCATAGCTGCGCCCTTAAACGTTCTTTATCAGGTTTTTCCTTTAGCAATTCGCCCATCGTGGAATCCCATTTTTCCATATCATTTTTGAAATTTTTTACGATTTTTGATGCGTCCGAATGTGATAGAATCGGAGCAGTAGTGTTTCCAGTAAGGGCACACATCTGTACAAACCGTGCCAATGCAAGATCAAGAAAATAGAATTTTTCCATGTCTATAACAAGATAAATCCCCTCAGTTTCACGATACATGAATATATCAGTTCCTTTAGGTAGTTCCATGTACTTTTCCCATTTTATGCCTGTCAAGTAATCATCAGGAAATTTCTTAAAGCCAATCTTTATTTTCAGTTCTTCCCACTCTATCATCCCTTACCCTCGATTTATCAATAGTATGAAAGTAGTTTCTCCAGAATAACCTTGTCTTTTACCAATTCCTTCAGCATTTTTTTAACTTTGATATTTTCGTATTTGAAGCGATGAAATTCCAAGGTATCCCTATACAGATCCATAATCAGGTAAAATGGATCAGGATTTCCATCTCTTGGCATACCACAGCTTCCTGGATTAATGATCCTTGACTTGTATAACATCGGAAAGTGAGTGTGCCCTAACATAATCCTTGAGAAATTCATCAGGTTTGGGTCCTCAGCTATCTGATCTGTCTCCTTCCCGTATGTGTATCCGAATAGATTATCGTATGGAGAACCGTGCATCATCAGAAACCGGACCCCATCTAGCTCAATTTCAATCTTGGTTTTAAATGTATTTAGAATATCTTTTGAAGATTTGTCCAAAAATTTGTTTGTGATATTTTCCATGGTATATAGGGCAATATCTAGTGTCTTTGAACTGCATTTAGGATCAACTCCGTAAAGAACTGCATTATCATGATTTCCCATGACTCTATATTTCACGTTGTCCTTGATCCATTGAAGTGTCTCAGCAGGTTGGGGGCCATAATTAACGGCATCCCCTAAAAAAATTATCTCATCATATTGTTCTTTTCTGTCTAAGGCTTTAATTGCCTCAAAGTTGGAATGGGCATCAGATATGATGAGTAATCTCATAGTTCTAAATGTTCTTAAACAATTTACACCTTTCTTAAATTATTATTCTGTGCATCATAACGCTTAGAAAATCTCATATAAAATGAAGACAGAAAATATCCTGAAAGTGCTGATATTAATATGTATCCAATGTCACTTATATCTCCTGGAAATGGATATATTAAGATAAAAAATAATCCAAAAACTAATCCAAGAATGATTCCTCGTTTACCAGGACTTAGCTTTCCAAAAAGCTGGCCCGTCCGTTCAAATATAATGGATATGATTATTCCTCCCATCAGACCTAAGATTATAAGTGCAATAACAAGCACGAATGCAAATGTTTGAAATGAGGGAGCAGGTGATGTTCCGGATCCGTTCAAATAGGATGTGACCTGACTTCTGTTGAGGGAAAGAATCAGATAGGAGAAGAATCCTGTGAATACCCCCCAAAAGCCACCAGACACTATTCCTGCTCTGAACAGACTTCTTGAAATGGCCATTAACTCTTAAGAGTACGATGGCTTTTATAATTTGCCTCGCCTCTAAATGTAGCAATGTTTACAATCTTGTGAAACATCTTGCATTATGTTTACCGGGAGAGGAGACAAGGGTGAAACCGATACGGGGACTGGAGAACGCGTTAACAAGGGGTCGGCAATAATCGACCTCGAGGGAGACTTAGATGAACTAAATTCTTTCGTTGGATTCGCCAGATCTATTTCCAGGTGGAGCGACATAAAAAGTGACCTTGAGGCAGTTCAGAGAGACCTTTTCACTGTCGGCGAGCATGTAACTTTGAAAGGAAGAAAGAGGGTCATTACAGAAGATAGGGTAAAATGGTTAGAAGAGAGAATTTCAGAGTATGGGAAAGAGTTTGGCAAAGTAACCCTGTTTGTTCTTCAGGGAGGCTCGCAGGAGGCCTCTGCACTACACATTGCCAGAACAGTTTGCAGGAGGGCAGAGAGAGATTTGACAAGAATAGCTTCCGGAAGAGAGATTGATAAGGCGGTACAGGGATACATGAACCGTCTTTCGAGTCTGTTCTTTTATCATGCGCTGGTATCCAATAAAAGGCTTGGGGTTGAGGAGGAAATATGGCCCCTAAAGTATCCTTGAACCTAGAGATTTGGGTAGGGATTTCTCTTCGGCTGCATATTTGAATAGTGTGTTGATCATCTTTTCCCTTCTTATAGTGGTTGGTTCTCCGTGGCCCGGGTATACCTTATAATCTTCACCTATTTTCCACAATTTCCATAGGCTTTCCACCATGTCATTCTCTGAGCCTCCCACATCTATTCTGCCTATGCCTCCAGCAAAGAGTGTGTCCCCAGTCATTAGATTCTTATCAAAGGAGAAGATAGTACTTCCTGGAGTGTGCCCTGGGTATTCAGTTCCATCAATATCAATTTCACCAATTCTAATTGTAATATGTCCCATAAATGTTTGATCTGGAGAAGGTGCCTTGAAAGCAGCACCGTGTATAAATTCTCCTATGAGCTTTTCTGATTCCCTCATGATTGGTACTTCCTTTGAACTTATTATGAATTTAGCATTGAACTGTTTTCTTAGCTCATCCACCGCAAGCACATGATCAAAG
>JAJZYV010000292.1 GCA_021797955.1 Thermoplasmata archaeon | reverse complement strand
CTTGCTTGATTGTATTATGATAATCCATTTTGTTTCAAAAGCCCAAAGGCAATGTCCGGCCGATCTGTTGTGATGGAATCGACACCTAAATTCAGGCATCTTCTCAGAGATAGTTCATCGTTAGGCGTCCAGACGTTAATACCCATTTTTTGATTATGACATAATGTAATAAATGATCTTTCAAGACCATCATAATGGAGAGACAAAAAATCAGCATTACAGTTTTCCCTTATTGATTGTGGGTCTTCCGGAACTGTGCTCATCAAGGCACCTGTTATCATTTTCGGGAAGTTTTTCTTTAGTTTCCGTATTGCTTCATGAATGAATGAGATTGTAACAGTTCTTTTTTGAAAATTTTTATTTTCTCGTAGTAATCTGGAAAGAGCATTGACGGTTGCTTCCTCTTTCAGTTCCACATAAACCGGAATTGCGACACTTAGAAAAACTTCCTCCAGTGTGGGAATTGTTTCACCGCTGTTCAATTTGATTTTTAATATTTGATCAAGTTTCATTTCCCCTATATTTAGATCTAAACTTGCGAGTCGGATAAGATCTGGGTCATGTATTACAACAAGATGACCATCAGCGCTTAACCGGATATCGCATTCAACAGCATGGCAACCTATTTTCTCAGCTTCCCGAAATGCCCTTATGGAATTTTCTGGAAAAAGACCTCCTGCCCCTCTATGGCCAATGATAATCATGAGTGACTAATAAGTGTCAAATAGTATTCATATCTTTCACTTATAGACTTTCAAGATTATATAACCAGATGAAAAATCAATAGTTCCTCATATATGAAGATACCTGAGAATATCAAAAGTACCAGAGAACTGAAATCAATAAGTATTGTTCTTAAGATTTCACCGTATTTTATATATGAATAATGAACAAGCGTTGTAATGGAAAAAATCCAAACGCAGATCCCAATAAAAAAGAAGTAAAACAGGGTATAACCGAATGTTTCAAATATAGCCAATCCGGCACTCAACCACCATATGATCTGATACGGATTCACCAGGCCAGTACCAAGACCTCTGAAATATCCATAGAAAGAATAATTTTTACTAGTTGCTTCTGAAGAATGATATTTCATGTTATATGCAATATAAACAAAGACTATTGCACCAGCCAAATATATAATGGGAAGAAAATATGAGAAATTTACTGTTTTTTGGAATGCAAATATGAGAACCATGAATATAAAATCAGCAGTCATGGCTCCTAATCCTATTCTGGCCCCATCAGAAAGAGATTTTATGGATCTCTCTATTATGAGCGAATTTATTGGACCGGGAGGGGCGGCCATTGATAGCCCTAGAAATATTCCCAGAGGAACTATAATATAAAAATTCAATGGAAGTGGATTATTTTCTTATTTAAAAGCATAGTTACTTTAGTAGTTTTTTATCAACATCTTCTATGTATTTGTCTATTTCAATATTGTTTTGCCTCAGTTTAGCCCTAGTTTTCTCCAGAGCACCCAGTTCAAAGGCCCTGTGATTTATCAACATCGTCTTATCGGAAAATGTTGAATCTATGGCATTAATAAAATCTTCGTTATTTAGTTCCATTATATCAAGCGCTGAAATAAAACCCATTATAACAGAATTAGATGTTCTCTTATCTCCTGCTTCCGTGGCAATTGTTTCTGCATCTATCTCATAAATATTCAGGCGCTTGGCTGCATCATTGAGAATTTTGTCTAGATTCGGATATTCTTCACCCTTTATACTTAAGCTTACCGGCGTTAGTTTTTCAAGGGATAATATAACAGTAGATCCATCCTTCATCCTCGGAATATTTCTTATCCCTTCCATATATTCCAGTCCAATCAAAAGATCTCCTTCACCATTTGGTATTATTGGGCCATGAACATCACCCAATCTAACTTCAACTGAAACAGATCCACCTCTTTGAGCAAGCCCATGGATTTCTGACATTATTGCGTTAAGCCCTTTGTGGATTGCAGCCTTTGAAATTAGGCTGCCGCATGTCACAACTCCTTGGCCACCAATTCCCGCTATTATAATATTATATTTCATGGTTTACCACCTTTATTGCCTGATACGGACACACATAGATTTCAGCGCATACTCCGCATCCGTCACAAAGTGTTGCGTTTATTTTTATTTGACCCTCTTGAACATAGAGGGCAGGGCATGAAAAATTTTCCACACAGTTCATGCACTTGCTGCATTTTGTCTGATCAACCTCATATAGTTTTAGAGTACCATTTTTCTTAGCCCTTCTATCGCTAAGTATGGCACATTCACCACGGGCTACTATGACAGATACACCCTTTCTCTTAAGAGCCCCTGTTACACTTTTCAGCACCTGTCCAACATCAAAGGAATTGACTGTTACTAGATCTTTGACCCCTATGGATTTAACAACCTCTTCAATGTTTACTTCATTGAAACCGTTAGCGGGATCAGCTATTCCCGGATTGGGTTGATGCCCTGTCATTGCAGTGGTTGAGTTGTCCAATATGATGAGCTTATAGCTGTTTCCATTGTGTATTGCATTTATAAGCGGGGGGATGCCTGAGTGGAAGAATGTGGAGTCACCTATGAAAGCGATTACCGGCTGATCAGTTACTTTCGAAAAACCATTAGCCAATCCTTCTGATGATCCCATGCTCAGAATTAAATCAGAGGTCTCATAGGGTTCGTAAATCCCAAGGGAATAGCAGCCTATATCTGAAGAAAATATGGCATCTTTTATGTTTGAAAGCCTTAGAGCTCTTTTGACTGAATAGTAAACAGATCTGTGTGGGCAACCGGGACATAAAACCGGAGGTCTTTGAGGCAGTGAATCCTTGAATGATTTATCCTCTGGCGGGGAGATATCGAGCAACGGAAGTATTGCAGAAGCAATAATATCCTCATTAAATTCGTAATATGCTGGTAGCTCTCCTGTGTTCTTTCCGTGGATAATTGAATCGATCTTGTGTTCCTGTGCAATCTTGAGGATATCATTTTCCAGGATTGGATCAAGCTCCTCAACAACAATTGTATCCCTATGCTTTTTAATAAATTCTGCAACCTTTTCTCTGGGAATGGGGTTTGTAAGTGATAATTTTAGAATGTTGAGGGAGAGGCTGTAGTCATTTTTCAAATCCTGCAAGTATCCAAAGGAAATGCCACTTGTTATTATTCCCAGCTTACTGTCTCCATCTATTTCATAATTTAGTGGCGATGATTCGCCGTCTTTTTCTATCATTTCCATCTTTTTAAGAAGTTCTACCTTTAATCTCCTTGAATTTACAGGCAGTGCATTGAACTGATTCTTGCTGCTCTGAAAATATCCCTTATTTTTCATATCAGCAGCCTGAGAAAGTAATACCATCCCTCTCTGATGTGATACCCGTGTTGTTGTTCTGAATATTACCGGAATGGAATACTTTTCAGATAATTCAAACGCATACTTTATAAAATCCTTGCACTCCTGAGGGTTTGAGGGTTCTATTATGGGAAGATGCGCAAGTCTGGCATAATTCCTATTATCCTGTTCATTTTGAGATGAAAACATTGATGGA
>JAJZYV010000291.1 GCA_021797955.1 Thermoplasmata archaeon | reverse complement strand
CAGGAGGTATTAGCACACTTTCCCTTAAACTCACATCTATCCTGATTGTTTGCAAAGAAAGTGGTGTGTGAAACAGAGGGCCACGAATCTTTATTACATAATTGATCGATAAATTTCCACTTAATTTTGAATATGAACTCGGATAGAATCTGTTAACTTCAGATAATGCACGTTCAATTTTTTCACCCCTAAATGCACCTGATGCTGTAAAATCAAGATCTTCAGAGAATCGGTTAAGACCATAGCATTTTTGGAGTGAAGTTTCTCCCTTGAAGACCAGTTCATTACCAATGTTTGCATAAATTCTAGAAAGAACAATATGCTGAAGATAATCCTTCTCTTTCTGGTACGCGTTGAATGATATTGGAGTATCGAGAAGCTCCTCTTTACTTAGCATAAGTTACCCTCCATCTTATATCTTTGAACTGACCTTTTCCCCCATAATTAACATATCTCTGAGATCTAAAAACCTTTAATTTTTCGCAATTATATCCAAATTTTTCAAGGAGGTGTCCAAGTCTGTTGATAATTGCACCTGATTGCATGCGCATGCCGTATTCCGTGAGCCTTTCAAAATTTACTCCATCTTTATTTTTCAGTACTTCCTCTACCTCACCTATGAATGTGTTAAGATAGAGTGAGTCTATGATAGCTTTTTCAATCGTAGCAATCATACCAAGATCGGACCGTTCAAACCCGAATATCCTATCTTTGCGAAATCTGATGAATACGATTCTGTTTTGTGCAATGGAAATTGCCCTATGTTGGACAGGGGAAACTACCTGAATTTCTGCGGGTATCTGAGTTGTTAAACCATGGAGATAAAAAGCTGAAATTAGACTAATATACGAAGGAGAAACAACATGGGAGGCAATTTCTGAAATTTCCACATCGTCCAGATAGTAAACTCCCTTCTTGATCCTCTTTATATGTTGCATTGTGGAAAGGCGGTTTGACACATACTTCTCGGATTTTCCAAAAATCCTTGCAGCATCATGAATACTAAAAATTTTTAAATTCTGATATTTAAGCTGATCAAAGAAATCCTCCTTTTTCACATGATAACTATACTTTCGTATGTATTAAGCCATTCTATTATAGGTGTAACTGTATATGATTATTAATTTGCCATTTCTTGTATGAGCAGTCACCATTATTATCATCTGGTATCTTTCAGTAAACTACCCAAAGCCCTCATAGGGGACTTGTTGCTGTAAGGGATTTGCGGATCAGGCCCAAATATTCACCGATTGACATTTCATTGTCAAGGCAGGGGAGTTTCTCTCACATCTGAAACATCGAATATTTCAGTTGATTTATATTCATCTCGTCTCAGTCAGCCTTCTGAGTGATCTATTTATCTTGCCCCTGAGAAGAAGTGAATTCATTACCACAGATGAGGAACTCATACCCATGGCAAGAGCGGAAAGTATTGGAAGGAAAGAGTATATCGAAAGGCCTGCAAATGGTACAAGAACACCTGCAGCAATGGGAATCAGTGCAGTGTTGTAACCAAAAGCCCAACCAATATTCTGTTTAACCTTTCCTATGGTTTTGTCGCCTATGATCTTTGCATAAACAACATGCATGAGATCGTTGTTCAGGAGAATTATGTCACCGCTCTCTCTGGCAATATCTGTACCCGAACCCATAGCAATGCCAACATCTGCAGTTTCCAGAGCAATGGAATCATTTATTCCGTCACCGGTAAATATGACATAATCACCATTCATCTGGTATTTCTTAATTATATCTGCCTTATCTGAAGGCATCACCTCAGCATGAATATCCTCTATACCTATCTCAGAGGCAACCCTTTCTGCCTCTTCATAGGAATCCCCGGTTATCATAGATATACCTATACCCATTGCCTTTAGCCGCCTCACAGCTTCAGCAGCATTTTCTCTTATCTTATATGAAAGCTTGAAAATTCCAGATTCAACGCCATTGATCATGACTGCAACGGTTGATCCACCTTCCATCTTCTTTCTAATTATCTCAATATTCCTGCCCTGTGCAATTCCCTTTATTCCCTTACCTGGCATTTCCTCAACATCTGATACTTCCACAATTTGTGCTCCTTTCTCACCTGCCATTTTAACAATTGCCTTTGCAACAGGATGATTTGAAGACATCTCCAGCGAAGCTGCCTGTGAGAGAACCTGATCAGGGGAATATCCCAATGAAGTTGAGAATTCCATAATTGTTGGTTCCGGCTCAGTCAGGGTTCCTGTCTTATCAAAAATTGCCCTGTTTGCCTTTGAGAGACGGTCAAGTGCGCTTGAATTCTTTATTATGATACCGTTCTCATACGATATATCCGATGAGAGAAGAAGTGTAATTGGTCCGGCCAGGCCTATTGCACATGGACATGCGATTACCACAACAGAAACAAATGCAAGAACTGCTATGACTAATGGGAAGGCATATCCAACCGATGAAAGATAAAAATACCAGAATAGGGAGGCTAATATGGCAGTCACAATCACAATAGGAACAAAAACAGATGAAAATACGTCTGCTATCCTCTGAACCTTGGCTCTTCCCGATGCAGCCCGCTGAATGAGTTCATATATCTGGTTTACCGTGCTGTCTCTGCCGGTCCTTGTAACCTTAATTCGAAGTATACCATTGAGATTTTTGGTTCCTGATGATACGCTATCGGGCGCTTCCCTTGTAACAGGTTCCTGTTCCCCTGTTAACATGGATTCGTCAATGTCACTTTTCCCCTGATATATTTCTCCATCCACGGGTATGACCTCACCCGGTTTCACGAGTATGAGATTTCCGGTTTTTACCTGTCCCGTGGGAATTGTTGAAATTTCTCCATTCTCCTTTATGATCGTTGTATTTCCGGGAATCATGCCAATAAGCTTTCCTGCAGCCTTATTGGCTCTTATTTTAGTACTATTCTCAATGAAATTTCCGGTGAGAATCAGGGTTATTATGAAAGCAGATGCATCAAAATACACATCTGATTGTGGAATTGTGCCGGGAAGCAATGTGATATATGCTGAGAAGAAGAATGCTGTTAGGGTACCCATGGAAACAAGCAGATCCATATTGGCAGTCTTTCCCCTTATTGAATGGTATGCACCGTCATAGAACCCATATCCGGAATAAAACTGTACCGGCAATGTCAAGAGAAGGAGAATATAATTTCTGTCTGTGAATGAAGAAGAAACGAGATAGGTAATAATAATAATTGAAACTGCAAGGGGCCAGCTTACAACGAGCCTTCTTTTCAGGGTGAGGGCTGCCTTTTCCGGCGATTCGTATTTATACTGGCACTCCTTAGAACAGAAGAGATACTTTTGGCTGTCCAGAACGGAATATATGGGAGAATCGTCTGGTACATACATACCGCAGACAGGATCTGTTGGCATTCATCCCACTTATCTGCTGTGCTTTAAAGGATTCTTGTCAAATTCTGCCTTGCATTGCGCACTGCAGAAGTAAAATTTCTTACCCTGAAATTCGCTCTGGAATTCAGTGGACTCTTTTACTTTCATCCCGCAAATTACATCTTTTGCCATGCATTTGGAATGCTTATGGCG
>JAJZYV010000290.1 GCA_021797955.1 Thermoplasmata archaeon | reverse complement strand
AAGTCTTGTCCACTCTACCCCTAACCTAAACGCATTAGAACCAAGTGACCTAGCCATTTGATTGTATGTTTTATAAAGATCCCAATATGCAACACCAGTTTCTGGTTGGTCCCCAGAAACTAAACCTGTCTTTATGTTGTTTTCATCGTGAACCCATTTCCACCAGTCTGAATTTTCGTCATTATCACTAATACCCATTTCAGATTGAAAACCTGCGAGAGAAAATCCAAGCAAAAAGCCATCCTTAAACATATTTTAGAATCGGTCTTTATCATAAATATATTTGCAAATACTACTAAGATTAATTGCTTCTGGTAATACTTGGGAGAAATATGAAAAATTAACAACTGGTGATATTTTGTAATCTTAATCAAACACACAAATTAATGTATTATGTAAAAAGTGACATCGATCATCTTTACTTGTTCCAGTTTCCCATTTCTTCCTCCGACTGTAATTTCACCATTTTCACTCAAAATGTTAAATGATTGTATTTTACCAGGAATTCTTGTTATTGAAATAACATCACCTCCTATTGTTATAATTTCTTCATTCATCACTCCAAGTACCGTAGCTCGAAGACGTTTTCCCTTAGCCATTAGGTTCTCTATGGCATCACATGCTAGCCAAGAAGTGGTCACTTTAAATTCGTGTTTGTAGAAATTAAAATCGATAATATAATTTGCTGGAAGCCAGTTCATAAAAAAATAATAATAACTCATTATATCCATTAGTTCATCTTCCTGCAAGAAGACTGAATAGTTTGATTCGAGTGAAACGGATCTTCCATTAAAGAAAGAAATCTTTCTGTCAATTATTACCATCTCTGCGTTAGTCATTTCACTCGTTTTGAGTATTCCTATTTCTGAGATAATGTCAATTATCTTTCTATCTAGGTTGTTATTTAAAACGAAACATAGGGTAACCCCATTCTGATGTGCCTTTTTTAAGCTAGATATAAGCGTCATTATTTTTTCGCTTGGTAAAGAAAAAAGAATCTCAGACTCTGCATTCTCTATGGCATTTTCTAATTTATTTTCAGCGGTGCTACTATTTTGGATAAATAGCATATTAGGAACCCTAACAGGGAAATTCTTTCTACTTTTCTTAACGTAGTCTTCAAGGCTGGATAAGTATTTCTTCATATCATCCAGTTCTGACTTAAAAGCCTCCTCTGGCATGACTGCTTCATAAGATTTTTTTAGTCTTGAACTAATAATTACCAACCCTTTCCTTTGAAGTTTACCAAGTATGTCGTAAATCCTAGGTTGTGGAATTCCCGTTTCTTTTATTATATCCGTTGGTTTCATTGCACCGTTTAACAAAAGGCAGGAATAAGCTTTAATCTCATACTTTGAAAGATGGAACCTTTCAAGTTCTTCAAAAATTTCTTCTTCAACCATAAATTGATAGCCTTAAACAACCTAATAATATTTTGCAACCATTCGCGGAAATTTACTAAATAAATGTTCATAGAATTTAATCTCAGAGTCGGGAAAACCTTTAGGGTTTAAAGACTCTATCTTATTTAAACAATTCCAAATATATACTTACTTTATAATATGATTCTCCTATGGTTGCTTTTTAAAATTAAAGAAAAAATCTTTATATATTCAAATATAAGTGAGCCTTTACTACGAGAAAAGTCGTTCACTGTTATTGGAAAAAGTTAGTTAGAATGATATTAAAGATTCGTATGTCATTTAAAAAAGCCTTGGCCTGAAAAAGCAATATTTTTCCATTTAAACTCTATAAAAAATGTGGCATGATCTTATGTTAAAAAGATTTTTAACCTATTCTTTTGTAAGGATCAGGTGCAGCTTCTATTAGTTTCTTGGTATAGTCTTCACTTGGAGAGCTGATAACATCCGCTGTCTTACCAGATTCCAAAATTCTGCCATCATTAATGATGTAAAGTCTATCAGTCAGGTAACTAACTGTGCTTAGATCATGGGTTATATACAGAATTGAAACTTTTCTTTTATTTCTTAGATATTTAAAAAGTTCTAAAATAGTTGCTCTAATAGAGGCATCTAGCATGGAAACCGGTTCATCAGCTATCAATAGAGACGGAGACGTTGCCAGAACCCTTGCTATGTATGCCCGTTGTCTTAAACCTCCTGAGAGTTCATGTGGCATTTTCCACCTGAAATTTTCCTGAGGTATTAGAGATACGTCTGCTAGAATATCATTTATTGTTTCCTCGATATTTTGTGCATTTCTAAGTTTTAAAGGGCGTCTTATATGCCAGTCTACATTGTGTGTTGGATCTAGAGATGAGTACGGATCTTGAAAAATAAGCTGAACATTTCTCCGATATTCCTTTAATTCTTTTCCTTTAATATTTGTTATATCCTTTTCATTGTATAGCAATTTTCCATCCGTAATTCTGTTCATCTTAAGTATTAAATTAGCTATTGTAGACTTTCCACTTCCACTTGCCCCTACCAAGCCAATTATTTCAGCCTTATCAACAAACATGTTAATGCCATGGAGAACTTCCACAAAATTCTCAGATCCTCTTTTGCCCTTTACATCAAATCGTTTAACTACATCTTTAAGCTCTAGAACGTGCATTGTTTATAGCCTCCTTTTTCCAATCTGGGTATCTTATGCAACTGTATTTAGTTCCATCTTCCTCTATTAGGATTGGTCTTCTTTCTCTACATTCATTAATCACAAAAGGACATCTTGCCGAAAAAACACAACCTTTCGGCGTTTCTGAGAAATCCAATGGCTCTCCCGGAATAGGATTTAACTTGTTTATTGACTTAGACATAGTGGGAATGCTATCAAGAAGTAATTTAGTATATGGATGTTTTGCATCTGTAAGAAGTGCCTTATAAGGTCCCATTTCCATTATATTTCCACCATATAGAACCAGTACTCTATCTGATATCTGAAAAAGTACCGAAATATCATGTGTAACTATAATTATAGACAATGACAGTTTTTTTTGAATCTCTTTTATAGTTTTTAAAATCTCATATTGAACAAGCACGTCAAGTCCTGTGGTAGGTTCATCCATAATTATAATTTTGGGTGAATACAACAGTGCCATTGCGATTATGACTCTCTGTTTCATCCCACCACTTATTTCATGAGGATATCTATAAAGAACATCATAACCCAGATGTACAATATCAAGAACTCTATGTAAATCCTCAGTATTCATTTCTCTTTCATGAGACTCTATTATGTCCATAAACTGATCTATAATTTTTTTCACGGGATTTAGAGAGTTCTGTGTTCCTTGTGGGACAAAACTAATAAACTCTCCTCTTACTTTTCTTAGTTCCTCTTCTTTCATTTTGAACATGTCTTTATTATCTATTTCCACGTTTCCTCCCAGTATATACCCTGGATATGATAGTGAGTTAAAAATTGAATAAAGCAGTGTAGTCTTACCCGAGCCAGATTCTCCGGATATCCCTAAAATTTCCCCATCCATTAATTCAAAGCTGAGATCATCAATTATCTTTACAAATCCTGATTCACTCAGATACCCGGAAATCATATTTTTAACCTCAAACTTCAATTCTTATCACCTATTTTCTTTA
>JAJZYV010000289.1 GCA_021797955.1 Thermoplasmata archaeon | reverse complement strand
CGATATTCCCAACTCTTCTAGAATCTCTTTTTTCTTCAATTCTTTTATCTCTTCAAGTGGTTTATTCTTCACCCGCTCTGAGAGTATTGAAGCAGAAGCAACACTGATGAGGCACCCCCTGGCAACGTATTTAATATCCTTTATGACACCGTCCCCTATCTTAACATACATTGCAATCGTGTCACCGCATGTCGGGTTTGTTTCAAAAATCTCCTCATCTGGATTCTCAATCTTTCCAAAGTTTCTTGGCTCCTGATAATGCTCATCTATTATTGCACTGTAAACAACATCATCGTTCATTTAACTATCATCTTCCTGGTTATCTTCTCTATTGCCTCAAAAAGGCGATCCACATCTCCCCTGTCATTGTAAATATAAAACGATGCTCTGGCCGTTGCATAAACACCGAGAGAAAGTGTCTGAGGCATAGCACAGTGATGGCCCGATCTTATCTGCACTCCCTGGATTCGGTCTGCTAAATGGGAGATGTCATGGGGATGGACTTCGTTCCCAAATGGTCTTTCATCGGACGACTCTTTTTTAATATTAAATGTATAAATTCCCGCTCTGTTCTCCATTAGTCTGGTTCCGTAGCTTATCAGTTCTTCAATTTTGATTTCATCCTCTCTTTTAAGGGCATATTCAATGAGTTGCTTTTCGTGTTCCCTAACGTTTTGCATTCCGATATTTTTAAGGTAGTCAACCGCAGCTCCAAGACCTATTGCCCCCTCAATATTTGGAGTTCCCGCCTCAAATTTTTCCGGTACGTCTGCCGGAGTATAGTGGTCTTCATAAACTTCCTTAATCATTTCACCTCCGCCTAAAAATGGGGGCATTGAGTTAAGTATCTCTTCTGTGCCATAAAGGCATCCGATTCCAGTTGGCCCTAACATTTTATGCCCCGAGAAAGCCAGGAGGTCACAGTTAAGATCATTTACGTTTACAGGCATATGTGGCACGCTTTGCGCACCGTCGACGATAAACATAATCCCCAAGTTATGAAGATGTTTCCCAACATCCTTTAAATTATTTATGGTCCCAAGTATATTGGAGCACTGAGTCAGAGAAACAACCTTTGTTTTATCAGACAGATTTTCTTCAACGGTTTTCCAGTCGATTATTTCTGATTGGCTATTTTCTATGAATTTTATATCCAAGCCGCCATTTTGCTTCTGAATTTGCCAGGGGACTATATTTGAATGATGTTCCATTCTTGATAGCAGAACTTCACCCTTGCCACCGCTTAATTTTGTTAAGCCATAAGCTCCGAGATTTAAAGCTTCTGTTGCGTTTCTCACAAAGATTAAATTTTCGGCCCTTGCTCCAATGAAGTTTGCTATATTTTTCCTGGACTTACTATAAAGTTCTGTTGACTCTTCCCCAAGTCTGTATACTCCTCTATGAACGTTTGAATTATAATTCTCCCAGTAACTTACCATTGAATCAATGACGGACATTGGTTTTTGTGTAGTTGCTGCATTATCAAGATAAATAATGCCCTCCTTTTTGAAACGCTTAAAAATAGGGAAATCGTTTCTGATTCTTTCAATGTCCATTGAATCCACTCTTTTCAGTCAACAAGTTCTTTTGAGTATATATTTACTTGTTCAATAAAAGAAGGATTATCTGACTTTTGCAGAATAGATTCTATGAATCCACCAGTTATCAGATTAACTGAGGTTTTTTCATCTATCCCCCTGCTCTGCAGGTATAAGATCTGCTCCTTATCAACATTGCTTATTGCAGATCCGTGCTTTGATCTTGTATTATTGTTCCTTATGACCAGACCGGGTTTTGAGTTAGCGTAACCTTCCTTGGAAAGAAGAAGTATTTTTGAATCATAAAACCCAGTTGAGTTAACACTGGGAAGCTCTATATCTACATTTCCTCTGTGGATTGTGGAGCTTTGCCCTGATACAACTCCCCGAACCTGAATGTCTGCCGATGTCGACAGTCCCAGTTGAAAGCTGCTGTCCCTAACATCAATGGACTGTTTTCCGTTGCTGAATGTTGCTCCAAATACCTTATAGTCTGAATTATTCCCGATCTGCGTGGATTCATTCACAAAGAGAACCTTCCCTGACCCGTGGTTAATATGGAATATTCTAAAGTTTGATTCCTCCTGCTGGAATGCTCTTATAAATGTGATATCGTTTATGTTTAATTCCTTATCCTGAAGGTAGTTGTAATCGAAATTGGAACCTTCACCAAGGAAGATGTATAATGACTTGCCTTGAGTCGGACTCCCTTTCTTTTCCCCAATATTCCTGCGTGTTTCAACTATCTTCACATTTGAATATTTACCGATTATGATTACATTTTTTTCTGAACCAGAGTGCATTGAATTCCTAAAATCAATACTTACAGTTGCGTTCACGTTACTTTCAACATTAACGAAGTAACCTGAACTCCATGAGGCATTTATGAGAAACTCCTCTCTGTCTTTTCCCTTCTCCTTCCACACATACTCAGGTATCTGATCAATGGTCTCTTGCATTTCTCCTATAGTTACCCCTTCAATTCTCCTCTTATTCAATATATGCCCATCCAGGACAAGCACATCACTCTCAGAGTCAAGTCTAATATCTGACTGAACATTTGTGAGGGTAGTTGCCATTGTTTCCAAGTCCCTCTCGGGCATGTCCACGTAGTCCTTGGTCATTGGACTCTCTTTATGCGTTCTTTTTGGCATTTTGAGATATTCCAGGAAACAGTCCTGCCTGTAATCATAGGCAGGGTCTTTCAATCTAGTCTTGAGTTGATCTGAGAATTGCTCCATCATGGATCATCCTACCGCGCCAAGCCTGTTCATTTCAAGCTTAACCAGTCTATTCATTTCTATCGCAAATTCCATAGGTATTTCCTTCATCACGTCGTCAAGAAATCCCAAGACAATCATTGAGCTTGCTTCATCTTCAGAAAGTCCTCTAGATCTCAAATATGTGAGTTCTTCAGTTCCTATTTTGCCGACGCTTGCCTCGTGGGAAAATGTTGCAGTAGGTTCGTATATTTCATCGTGTGGAAACGTTAAGGATTGCGAATCATCGTTTATCAATAGGGCGTCGCACTGAACGCGACTCCTTGACTCTATGGCTCCTTTGTTCATCCTTAGTAATCCCCTGTAAATTGCCTTTCCATCTTCAATGCTTATACTCTTTGCAATAATCTTTGATGTAGTGTGAGGAGCAAGATGAAGCGCCTTTGCGCCAGTATCCTTTATAGTGCCAGGTCCGGCTAGTGAAATGTTAAGATTAGAAGTGGATGCATATGGCCCACGAAGGTATGATGATGGATAAATCATGGTTATTTTAGATCCTAGCGAACCTCCAACCCATTCCATTTTAGCCCTTTCATCAACCCACGCCCTCTTTGTTGGCATATTGTAAACACTTTTTGACCAGTTTTGAACGCTAGTATACCTTACATCTGAGTCCTTGTGTGCGTAAATTTCCACTATTGCGCTGTGAAGTGAATCCTTATCCCATCTTGGGGCAGTGCATCCTTCAATATAATGAACCTTTGATCCCTCATCCCCTACCACTATTGTATGCTCAAATTGACCTGTGCTCTCGTTATT
>JAJZYV010000288.1 GCA_021797955.1 Thermoplasmata archaeon | reverse complement strand
GGACAGAAGCATCAACCCATCAGAAAGTGAAAATATAACTGTATCAGGAATAAAGACTTTCAATGGCTGGAAAGGTGAAGGTTTGATTAAGCCAGACATTCCATATGACATGCCACTGTTAGCGAAGGAAAATGAAAACCTTAACGTATCTTCAGAAGTGCCTGTAAACTCAATATCTCTGAATGGGACTCCACTGAACTGCAATGAGAAAACAAATTTTTCCCTACGGATAGGACACGGTTCAAACCAGCTTTTTGCAAATACTGGAGACAGGGAAGACCATAAGGAGGTTTTTGGTATTGATCCAATTAAAAATTCAACGAAGCAACTATCAGTCAATTTGGGTGAAAACATAATCAACTCCAACACAACAAGAACGCTGAGGGAAATGTCAAAAGACTCATCCCTGAGGAAAATAATCAAAGACCCGGAGAAGTTTAATAGGGCGATAAGGAAATATGAAAAATTATATTACGGAAAGCAAAATATTAATATAAATGAATACTACGATTTTCTGAGATATCTGAGGGATTCACTATACGACCCGAAGATGTACTTGTAGGTTGAAACATTGTCAGAAAGTATATCTCAAGAAAAAACTAATTCTAAACTTACTCCTTTGATTTATCTGGTTGTAGGGACAATATTCCTGTTTCTATACCTTCTCCTGTTTATTTTCATTTTTTCTTTTCCTCTGGTTCTGATCACAATTACATTTTATGGATTGGCAATTAGAAATCGTTTATCCAATAAACAGCCTGTTTGGCTACAGAAGACATTTTCATACGTTTTATGGCCAAATTTATTTATTCTGGCGATCATGGTTGGAAATGTCAGCTTTTACATTTATTCCATAAATAGCCGATTTTTCTATTTCCTGTTCTATATATTTGTGATGTTAATGTTATCTGTTTCATCAATGGGTGGATATCATACAATTATGAATCAAACGGTGAAATTTGAATCTGGAAAATACCACTCTTTCGGGAAAAATTTCTATCCGTCACTTATCCTTCTGATCCTTTTTGTATTTTTTGAATTCATATTCCCTGCGCCGCCTTTCTCCCTCATGTTTCTATTCGCTTTTATCAGTTTAGTACCGTTCTCCTACTTTTACGGAATGATTGAGACAAGGGACAGCTCTAAACAGTTATTTTATGGAAAGCTGGTTCTCAAAAGATCACCGGTTACGGACTTTGCGGCCGTATTTGGCTTCTTCCTGGGACTCTACATTTATCTTATTCACTCGTTTTTCAGCACTTTGCTCCTTATTTTTCTGCTCCTGTATTTGCTTGCAGGTGCATCATATTTTGCCATTTCCTTTTACAAATCGGCCTCCAGAAATCTAAACTTGAATTCGATGACTGCGTTTAAAAAATTTGAGAAGGAAAACTCAGTTACAGCATCACAAAATATTTATTTTATGGGTAAGGCATTTGACAGGTTTGAAAAAGAAGGTGTGAAGGATGATCTTATAATAGCAGTTACAAAATTCCTGTCAGAAAATGGAAAGAATGTGGAATACATCAAAAAAAGCCTCAAATCTATCATGGATTACGAAAAACCGATTCCGGTGATCATGGGAGCCGCAAATGGAACAAGAGTATTTCAGGAGGATCTGGAAAACCGAAAAAGAATAACGAAGGTAATAATAGAAAATATCAGTATAATAGGTGAAAATAATGAGTAAACCGGTAAATAGTAAAAATACGGAAAATATGGGAGAGCTGCCAGAGAATGTAGTGAGAGAAGTTTCTAGGTACTTTGTTGGACCAGAAGAAGTGTTGAGGAAAATAATTGCTTCCATTCTCGCATCCGGACATGTCCTACTACAGGACAATCCAGGAATCGGAAAAACTTTTGTCGCAAAGTTACTCTCCTCAACCCTCGGAATCAATTTCAAAAGGATACAATTCACTCCGGATTTGTTGCCGAGCGATATAACAGGTACAAAGGTGTGGAGACCTGCAAGCGGAAACTTTGAACTAATACGTGGTCCAATTTTTTCTAATTTGATACTAGCAGATGAAATAAACAGAGCTCCCCCAAAGACACAGGCAGCACTTCTGGAATCAATGGAGGAAACACAGGTAACCATTGAGGGGGATACGATAAAACTCCAGAAACCGTTCATTGTGATTGCGACACAAAATCCGATCGAATTTGAAGGCACATATCCCCTGCCTGAAGCTCAGATGGATAGATTTATGATCAGACTCTCGTTTGGCTATCCAGAGGATGACCTTGAGGTACTGAAAAGGAGGAGGGAGTGGAAGACTAACGATCCCAGCAGTTTGGCGAAAAAGATTCTGGATGCAGAAAAATTGGTCATGCTTCAATCCCTGACAGAAGAAGTAGAAATCAGTCCTGAGATGAGCAAATACATTTCTCAGTACACTCAAATAAGAAAGGATCCAAGGATAATGGCCGGACCAAGCCCAAGAGGTATAATATCTCTCATGAGGTTATCGCAGTCAATGGCTTTCATTGATGGAAGAAACTACGTAATTCCGGACGATGTAAAAAGCATTGCAGTTGAATGCCTTGCCCATCGTATCGTGATAAAGCCAGAGCATGTAATGGATGAAGTAGATCCGGGATCCATAATCAAGGAATATATGGATAAAATCGAAGTTCCAAAAGTGTATCAATGAACAGTTCGTGGAACAAGCAGATCCTCTTACTGGCAATGACAACAGTTGCAGTCGCAGTAATTGGCATTGTATCCACAGAAAAGATAATTTTTGCCTCCCTCTTCATGCCTGTAATCTTCATTCTAATACTTTCCTATCTCGAAAAAGACCTCAGCATTTCTGTTAAGCTTCACTTTCCAAATCTTATGAAAGTTGATGACGAAAAAACAGTACAGGTTCAAGTCAAAATAAAAAAAGGCTTCGGTCTGATCAACATGCAATTACCCGTTTACAGTGAAATGGAGATACTGGATGGAACAAATGTCCATATTCTTTTCAAAGGATTCAAAGAAAGGGAAATGACATTTGAGTACAGGATAAGGTCCACGAGAAGAGGCTTTTTCAAGTGGAGTAATGCCGTTTTTGAGTATATTCCAGCCATCGGAAGCAAGAGGAGGCAGACTGTTGAGTTCCCGGTTGCTTCCATACTTGAAGTCGATCCCGGAATCAGTCTGCTGAGCAGAAGTCAATTCCAGTTGAGAACCAACAAGAACACACCAAGAAACTCAGTAACAAGAATTGGACCTCCGACACACGAATTCGAAAGTATCAGGGAATATCAGCCGGGAGACCCGTTCAAATCCATAAACTGGAAAAGCTCGGCAAGGAATCTTCATAGGGAGGCATTAATGGTAAATGTTTATGAACGGGAAGGGTTAAAAAATTTCATCTTTCTGGTTGACAGTTCACCGTTCATGGGAAGCGGATCCAGGGAAGAGAATCCACTCGAATACTCAATAAAGCTTGTACTATCAGGAACTAGATATCTGCTGTCCAAGAGCTATAATGTTGGATTTTGGCCCATAAAGTCAAATCAGCTGAGACGTGTCGAATATGTAATTCCATCTTCCGGGTTGGACACATTTAACCAGATAAGAAGAAGTCTACT
>JAJZYV010000287.1 GCA_021797955.1 Thermoplasmata archaeon | reverse complement strand
ATCATTGATTTTTCTCCTTATCAGTTCTTTGACAAGGTCTTTGATTATTTCCCTGATTGCCTCCATGAACATGTCTTCAGAGGGCATCGCTTTAAGGAAACCGCGTATGTATTTGTCTATGTCTTCCTGCATAGTTGTCTTAACGAATTGGCATAAATAAAGCTTGACATTCGGAACCTTATTGTTTAAGCAGCACGTTTAAATGGGTTCCCACGCTTATTATAGTGATATTATATGAATCCTGAAAATTTAATGGAAATAGAAAATGTGGCATCGCAAATAGGAATTTCAAGGGATGACCTCGAGCCCTATGGAAGGTATATGGCCAAAGTTAATTTTATGAAGTCAGACAACAAACGGCCTAAGGGAAAGCTTATTCTAGTAACTGCAATGACCCCAACTAAATATGGCGAAGGTAAAACAACTACTGTAATCGGCATATCCCAAGCCCTTCACAGCATGGGTCAAAGGGTAAGCATTTCAATACGTGAACCATCAATGGGACCTTGTTTTGGTGTGAAGGGAGGAGCAACTGGAGGAGGAAAAGCCACCGTGG
The DNA here is from genome assembly GCA_021797955.1 of Thermoplasmata archaeon. The sequence goes on along the minus strand of JAJZYV010000287.1, from coordinate 3,044 downwards.
AGCCATCAGACAGGATTAATCTGCTTTTTACCGGGGATTTCCCTGCAATATCAGCGGCACACAATCTTTTGTCTGCACTTATAAACAATCATATCTTTCATGGAAATCAATTAAAAATCAACCCGGAAAAGATAGTTTTTCCAAGGACAATAGACATGAACGACCGATCATTACGCAATATAATTGTTGGTGTTTCTCAAGGGGAAGGAGGAATTCTTGCCAGAGATAGTTTTGTCATAACTCCAGCATCAGAAATAATGGCAATTGTTGGTTTATCAGAAAGTTATAATGACTTAAAAAAGCGCCTCACCAATATTCTGGTTGGTTATACATTCGACAATAAACCGGTATATTCTGGAGATCTGAAAGCAGAGGGGGCAATGGCTGCAATCCTCGTAGATGCTCTAAAACCTAATCTGGTCCAGGCAAAGGGAGGAGTTCCTGCATTCATTCACACCGGACCATTTGGAAATATTGCTCATGGAACATCCAGTCTTATTGCAGCTAGGGTAGCTCTTGCAACCAGTGATATTGTCTTAACAGAAGCAGGTTTTGGTTCTGATCTCGGTGCAGAAAAATTCATGAATTTAGTGTCAAGGATAGGAAACATTCCAATAAGCGCAGTTATTATCGTTGCCACAATAAGAGCAATAAAACTTCATGGAGGCAATGACAGGGCTGATGTGGAAGATGTAGATGCAATTAAGATGGGCTTTAACAATCTTCTATTCCATGTGGAAAACATCAGAAAATTTGGTTTTGATCCAATAGTTGCACTGAATAGATTTCCAGATGATACAGAAAAAGAAATTACTGAGGTTGAATCACTTTTGAAGAATAATTCAATTGCATACGGTTTGTCGGAGGTATATGAAAAGGGAGCCGATGGAGGTAAAGAACTGGCCCAGTTATTGATGAACAGATTACCCAAAGATCCAATTTCCGTAAAATACACTTATAATATGGAACAATCACTAACAGAGAAAATAGAGAGCATTGGCAGGGAAATATATGGTGCAAAGAATGTGATTTACACAAAGACAGCACAGAACAATATAAAGAAAATTGAAAAAATTGGTTATGGCCATTTACCAATATGCATGGCAAAAACGCAATATTCCATATCTGACGATCCATTGAAACTCAATGCACCTGAAGGATTTACAATTACGGTTACCTCAGTGGCACTGTCCTCCGGAGCCGGATTTGTCGTAGTTTACCTTGGAAATGTTATGACAATGCCAGGTCTTCCAAAGGAACCTGCATCAGACGGCATGGATATTACGGAAAATGGCATAATTACAGGGCTCATATAATTAGATTAATGGGGTTATGCCCCATTTTTCATAAATATTTTCATCCATACATTGATTCAGGAGTTTTCTTTGGAGCGGGGTTACTTTGAGATTCATTATATTCCTTCATAACTTTTTCAAGCTCATCATGAAGTTGGGTAACTGTCTTTTCCAAAAGGCCAGTCTGTATTTTCAAATCATATATTTCATTGAGGGATTTGATAAGAGTAAGAACAGAGTCCGGGTCAGGAAGGGTGGATGAAACCTGGGTTAACAGGGAGATTGCCGGCATTTTTTTGATTATACATTCATTAAGCAATGCACCACCAATACCAAATATAACTGCTGATTCTGCACTTGCAATTCCTTTTTTTGACAAATCTTTCAATCTTTCCGACCCTGCTACAAGGTATGTATGTCTTTCCTCAGGTGGCTCTTGTGTTGGAACACCGTCAAGTGTTACAAGTTCTCTCGGCGAAAACTGCATGATCCAATTTATGAGTGACTCAGAAATATCATAGAGGTTTTCCTCCTTAATGGGAACTTCGCACTGGATAACCATCAGTTTTCCATTTAATCCAGAGTATACTCTGAAAGGATGCCGAAGTTTTCCGCCAACAAACACCGCAACAGGAGGAATCAACTTGGATTTCATATGGGCAACCTGATGCATCTCCAGTTGTGATATGATGTAACTGGTTGCAATAATGCTGACCATCGTCTGGCCAACAAAACCACCTATTACCACAGGCTTGTCAAAATTTAACTTGTTCATTTCAACTACTTCTGAGATATGCTCTGTATTTTCCACAGTCATACTTAGACAAAGCAAAACTGGATAATCTAATTTGCCTTTAATTCAAATTACATTCAACTCCTCAAAAGTTTTTAGACAGAAATTGCGTAAAATTAATGTTCATTCTACAATGACCGGAGGTGAAAATAAGTGTAATAAGTGGAATAATTATAATAATTATACTTTTGACCAGTTCACTTCCCGTATATCACACATACCGTCCCAATTTCGTAAGCGCTGCAGATTCAACCCTATTAACGCAAAATAACATAACATATAGTCCCATCAATTCTTCAGCATGTCAATTCAGTCTTAGGGCAAATAATGGGAATCTTCCACTAAATGTCAGGTCAGGGGATTATTATAATGAATCCTTTCTCCAGGCTAATCTAAGAGAAAGTCCCAGCTGGGCTTATGAGTTGAACTTCTCATGGAATTTTAACATGAGCTATTCACTATCAAATGTTAAAATAATCTTTTATGAAGGAGTTCACAGGATATTCTGTCTCTCATTTGGTGTAAACGATAAAAATACCCTGAATATAAATTACGGGAACGGTATGGAAATCATCAATGAGAGCATATTTCAAAATATGGAATATGAACTTCAAATAGGGTTTTCCGAGTCTGTAAAAATGGCATATATCTCTCTGAGAAGCACTACTGGAAATTCAATTCCTATTCCATATATATTCAACACTTCTTCCTTGTACAGTACCACCGCAGACAATTATATGGAGTTTGGCGGTAATTATTATAATTTCACCCTGTATTCAATGAATTCCATCAAAGGATCTTTTCCGCTTCTTAACTCACCTAAAAAAATAGAGCCTTATTCGAGGACATTTACAATGCCAGACTCATTAGGGGCTTTAACCGGCATAAGACCATTCTTTGACAGGACCCTAAATACAGTGATCTTCGATTCAACCAATTCATTAAACTTCATGAAT
>JAJZYV010000286.1 GCA_021797955.1 Thermoplasmata archaeon | reverse complement strand
AGGTATCTTCGGCCTGGCTCCGGCAGCTATCAGTATCTTCCCTCCTCTGATTAATGTGTTCCCAACCCTCAACTCCTTGTGATCGGTGAATTCTGCAATTCCTCTGAACAGTGTGGGGTTTTTTGCACTATATAAATATTTTTCAATGCCGCTGGATTCATCATCGACAAAATCACTTACTTCTTTCACTATTTTCGGGAAATTTACTGAAATATTGTAAGCATCAACTGAGAACTTGTGCGAAGAGCGCACAGTTTCCACTAAATCAGCCACGTGAAGGAGCATTTTTGATGGGATACACCCTCTGTTCAGGCAGGTTCCACCAAGAGGACCGGACTCTATTATCGCGACCTTCAATCCATTTCTTGCCGCCCCATTTGCAACATCCAGTCCGGACCCGGAACCAATCACAATGAGATCAAAATTTTTCACCATTTGAACCACTTACTTTCATCACTTTCGGTCTTAAACAAAAATTATAAAAAATATTATTTAATTTATAGTTATTTAAAGTTTTCTGCCTATATAGAACGCTGTTGCTCCGAGTGCAAGACCATACAGAAGATGCCCTATGAATCCTACAACCAGAACATCAGGGAGCATCATAGCAGCCTTTGCACCCATTATATTCATCATCACCGATGCGAATACAGTCATTGCCATGGGCAGGAAAAATACAAGGTACACAACTATTGCAAATGCTACCCCAAGACCAAGAGATTTTGATACATTCTTAAGTTTCAATGGCTTTACATATGACACTATCGCACCAAATATTGCACCGGCAACTATGCTAACTGTGAAATGCCCGAGTACGCCAATCATTACAGCAGAGCCCATTGATGCCCCTAAACCCATTCCCATGACCAATGCAAATGTGGTTGCAGGGAGGCCCATTCCTGCTGCGCCAGCCATCAATACCAGAAGCATAAGAATTCCGCCAATTATCCCTCCTATGATGGAAGATATTATCGTTTTCCTTGCGCCAAAACCTATTTTCGCTTTACCCATATGCATTTTTGCATGATTCATCAGGAGTTCTTTTGAAGCGAAGACCTGACCACATTCTTCACACTTATTTTCTGTCATATTCACCTAACATTCTCATTCAGGCTCTGTATTAAGGCTTAATCGGTCAACCGTTGTAGTTAACTCCATTATTCAGACTGGAAATTTGTCTCAGATCAAGGCTGTTGTGAACACTATTCCAACATTCAAATCTCTAGATCGGCTTTTCTATGCGTCAACCGTTGATTGGAAAGATTAGTAGGGCGGTAAAGAATTCAGTCAATATGTCTAATAATGCAGAATGTATAGTTAGATCAATGGGAGAAGACCTACTTAAACAGAAAAAGACACTGCAGATTGCGATATATTCGGACGGACAGTCATACAAAGGCATTAGGGACGGGATAAGGCTTCTTCCGATGGATAAGCTTGTAATAATACATGAAGAGGTCCATGACAACAATGTCCGTCTTATTGGCATACCCTTCAGAGAATTCATCAAACAAATAGCAAATGCTCTGATGACAAAGGTGGAGGAAGTTGTGGTGAAGTCGGGTGATCTGAATGAGGTACTTGAGGCAGTGAAATCAGTATACAGAGATAATTGCAACGAATACGACGATTTTCTCATGAACGTAACTGAGGGTGGAAAGCTCATCTCCTGCACAGCAATTTCCTCAGCTTTCATTTTTGGCATAAGGGCATTCTGGATCGATCTAAAGGGAGTTCATATGCTGCCCATACTGAAGCTTGGATACCAGAGAATCCTCTCCGAAACCAAGCTCACTATTCTAAGCGCGTTAGCCAGAAAAAAAGGAAAAGTGGATAGTCTCGAACAGCTTTCTGAAATGACCGGGTTGGAAAAATCCCTGATCAGCAGGCACATGAACGGCACGGACGACTCACAGGGCCTCGTAGACTTAGGTCTTGTCTCGGTGAACAGGGGAGCAAGAGGCAGGAGTGAGGTGGAGATAACTGCCCTTGGCAAGATTGTAACTGTATGATACCCGTAAGTGCCGCTGTCAACCGTTGACTGAAAGAAGTTAGGAAATTCATCCGAATGAAAGGATATAGTACATTTTGATGATCCTTTCAAACAGAGAATGCAGGAAAGAATGTTCTCATGGACGTCCAATGAAAACGGACCCAGCCCTCTGGCATATTTTGTGTCGAGCCTTGCCATGTGTCAGATGATACACTACAGTGAACATGCAGCATCGAAAGGCCTGATGATAGATGAACTTGACCCCCCTCCCATTTTACATAGTAATATAAATATATAAAACGATGCTATATTGTGCCATTTTAAACTAGTGCAAACCAGACCTCCATATAAAAATTGAGGGAAGATTCAAAATCAGCAGGCCTAGATTATTCTCGGAGATTACATATTTTTTTATTGATATAAGGTCGCAGGAGAGCATTGAAGAAATTAGGGAACTGGCATCATCTGCTGCCTCTGACTGCTATATCACCAACACACTCTCGAAATCTTGTGATGTTAACGGTCTGCTTATGGTAAACGGAAATGACATGGGCAAGATTGGGATAGCATAAATTGATATCACATGCATTACCAAAGGAAGTTGACAGATATATTAGAGCACATTTTTCGGGATAATCTCAGACCAGAGGAAGTTAAGAATTACATTATTTTCCTGTTGATCCTTGCTGTTATATTTTCCCTCACATCAATCAGGGGAGACTATATCCTAGCACCACCATACGCTGTTTCAGCCTATATCGTTGTTTTCCAGAGAAATACCAAGTATTCCAACAGAAAGAGCCTGATTGCAACCTATACAATCGTTATCCTTTCCTCAGATGCACTTCATTTCCTCTTGGGAGAGAGCCTCGTTGGGATGATCCTAAATGTATTGATTGTTTCTGCTTTTGTTACCTTCACCAACCTAACGCATCCCCCTGCAATCGCACTGACAATTTTCTCTTATCTGGCTGGAGTTCCTCTTGATTTCACAATTTCTTCCGGGCTTTCCCTCTTAGCTTTGCTTTCAGCATCCGTGATCATAGAAAAATATGGTTAATTGAATAATGTTTTGGGATTCATTTTTCCAGTTTCTTGCTCCAGAATAATTCATCATATAACAGAATTAGTCACAGAATCAAGCATTTTGTCCACTCTTCCGGCGAGTTCCTCCAGTCCATTGTAATGAGAGAAAAGCTCGACTGCACTCTGCGCTGCCACATGGGTCTTGTCACTTTCCTCGTAGATGTAAACTCTCAGGGGCGGAATTATGCCTGCCTTCAGATCGTTGTCAAAAACTTCCCTGGCAAGCTTCGGGTTGAAAACTTCAAGAATTTTGTTTCCTTTTATCTCAACTCCAATCTTCTTCAGATTAGCCTGCGCATCTATGACTGAGATGACCTTCAGGCCATTCTCATTTATAGATCTCTCAAGAAGCTCAACTGTTTGTTCAAATCCAAATTTTGAAACTATTTCTTTCACTTTCATTTCTATCACTCCACGCAACACGACATCTTTGTCATATCTCTGGTGAATGACTGTGAAGTCAACTTGATGCCTTCTGCCACAGTGGGGAAGATATGACTGTTATCTATGATATCGTGATATG
>JAJZYV010000285.1 GCA_021797955.1 Thermoplasmata archaeon | reverse complement strand
AGTGCAGTGATGCAGTATTCTGTCAAGAACGGCAGATGCCATTACCTGATCTCCCAGAACCTCACCCCATTCTGAGAACCCTTTGTTTGATGTGTATATTGTCGATCTCTTCTCATATCGTGAGGAGACGAACTGGAAGAACAGGTTCGATTCTTTCCTTGTAAGTGGAAGATATCCGATCTCGTCAACTATCATGAGCCTGAACCTGGAATATGTCTTTATCCTGTATTCCAGTCTCTTCAGGTCATATCCCCAAGTCTAGTTATAACAAATTTTAGCCCTATCCCATGCTTGAGCGAGGTCGGAATGTGTATTCTTCCACCTTTGTCCATTTTAACTATGTCCCTGACCTGCTCCCAACCTTATGTAGAACATGCAAGTGTTATGACAATATTGGAAATGAATTTCATATAAATGGCACCACAGGCTTTACCCTCATGTCATGTTAAATTAAAACTTGTCCAACATTCTCTCCATGGGGAGCGAAGGGCTGCCTCTGATTAAAAGTGTGGGGATTCTAATACCTATTTTTGAGAGTTTTCCTAAAGTGGGATTTTCTATAGACGTTCATTTTGAATTTACATCCCCAGTTTCATCCCACCAGATTCCCGTATTTATAATGCTGGATTTAGACTTCGATTCATGATCAAACCACATTTATCCTGGTATCTGCGTGGTCTGATAGTATCAAAACGCTTTGCGTTTCCTTATTTCAAGCGCGTTTTTGAAGAATGCCTGTATCTTCTTTTCAAGCAGTTCTGCGCTTTTGAACTGGCCAGTTATAGGCATTCGAGATCTTGAGAATGCTCCTTGTGGCTCAGCATCAGTTTCACATCTTTCATCCCATACCAGAATGATATGTTGCAGAGTATATTGTTGTAATGAAGTACATAAAGATTGTTTATGCTACCTCTAAAAACAAATTACTGAGATTGGATTTCAAATCCAAAGTTGGACAGGGGTTGGTAAAAATCATGGAACTATAACAGATTGTGGAATGGTTGCGCACACGCAGAGAGGATATAAAAAACAGACAGAATAAAGGAGTGAAAATTTTACAATATCAAAATATATACAAAAGCAAGAAGATATTTTCATTATATCCTTTTTATTGAATAAATTGTCTCTCACATCTGTTCTAATAATGAAAGTGACTTAACGTTCACATATATTGAGTTCTCTCGCCATATTTATTTCACAACATTGGATTATGTCTATAGAATTGCTATGATGCCGAATATCAGTACAAAAATCAGGCTTGACCAGTAGGCAAATTCCCTGAAACCTGATGAATAAAATTCCTTCATGATGTTCCGGTTTCTGGCTATAAGCCCCATTAATATACCTGGACCGATAAGAACAAAAATAAAGATCACCAGTAAGTAAAGTACACCCTTTATCAGGTATGCTTCAGGAAGAATTAGTGCTATAACCACGGCCGGAAAACTTTCCAAAATATATACTACAGATGATTTTTCCCTGCCCATCCCTAATACCTCCATGAAACCCCATGCACTGCCCATTGACATGACAATTAGTGCTAGAAATGCCGCCCCTATAAGGCCAATTCCGAATAAATATGGTGAATAAACGCCTGCTATTGCAGTTAAACCAAAAGCCAGCTGGTGTATTGAGGCAAAGTTCACGTTTGGATTAATACCACTCATTACCATTTCAACCACTATCATCAGCGTTTCTGATACCACTGCTCCAATCAGCGTCTCAATTCTCATTGATTTCATGGCATTTCTTGAGAACTCATATTTTTCGGCATCGCTATTTACATTAGGAACATTACTAAACTCATATCTCTTTCCTGTATTAGTAATCTTTTCAGCTGTTGCCGATGCCTGAAAAAACAGCATGAATGGCATTATAACTGCACCAACATTCACTGCGAGTATAAAAAGAAAGGAAGGAGAAGGCGTAAAATATAAGACATTATAAGATCTTACGCCCCGTACGATAAGTGTCATTATGAAAGCGATGATAAGAATGGCAGAAATTAGGAGTAAAATGGATTCAGTGAAACCGTATTTCCGTTTTATGACTACTGCTATGTGAATTACATAAAAAACTGGAAGTGAAAACAATATGGGAATATTGAAAAAAGATAACCCAATTGCAATTCCAAGATATTCAATAATATAAGTAACAACATCAGTAAATACCATTGGAACTGTTGCGGTGAGTGCTACAGAATGTGAATAATTATTCCGTATAACTTCACCTAATCCCATTTCCGTAGCAACACCAATTCTGCCCGAAGTTTCCTGAACTAAATAAAGAGGTATGATTAGAAGGAGCAGAAACCATATCAACCCATACTTGAATATAGCACCCGTTTCAGCCGCTCCGATTGTACTGCTGGCATCCATGTCAGCTATCATAACAAGCCAGGCAGGACCAAAGAACCTGAAAATATTTTTATTTTTTTTCATTTATTCACGTAAGGATTTCCTTACAGTCTAAATAAATACTTAAATCTTATCTTCAAATTATTTTAATTTCCAATGATGTGTTTAACCGTAGAAACCTAACATGAAACTTATGCACCATCTGAATCTCTTCTATAACTAATCTATTGAGATTAAAAAGGGCATGTTATAAATTCAATGAAGATTCCATTACTAAAATGATTGGTAGAAAGGCTAAAAAAGGGGCATCGGGCTTTCATGTGCGTAAGAACTTTCTAATCATATAGTCCTCCGATTATTTGTGCTTTCTTGGAAAGATTATCTGACTGAACGAATTGCTACTTAATTAATAGTGCCCTGAAATTTGTAGAATTCCCACAAATCAAAGTAACTTTCAACAGGAACAAACTGCACAAAAGTGTGAAGAGCCAAAAACAATTTTGTAATCATAACCCTTGAACTTTCTGGGAAAAGCCCTCTATGACCTACGCCGCAGTTCTATATATTTCCCAGAACTTTTATATTCTTAATCATCCCGTATAATAAAAATACTTTGAAACTCCCGTTGAGAAGGATGAGAATCGTTTCTTTCGCTATTTAGATTACAAAAGTTGTCTCAGTGAAGAGCGTGAATTACTACATTTCTCTTATTCATATCCAACTTTGTAGTCCCCAAAATTTCTCATTACGTTTGTTGTCGATGATAGAGAATTTTAGGGTTATAAATAAGAAATATGTAATGCCCCAGAACTCAAAGTTGTGTTTATACTTAGTTTTCATGATTTTCCTTGGTTTTGTGAAGAGTAAATGAAATTTGGTTTATCTACGTGATGCCTATATTGAGATGTGTTACTCAACAAATCAATTATTCCAAAAAACTTAAAATTCCTTTCGTTAAAAGGAATTCAAGTTTCCCTTTGATCATTTGTTACTTTCTTTCCTGAATTCTGATATTGCAGCCTTAATTTCATCAACTGAAGCGGAACTTTCCAATGTTGTAATATCCCCCGGCAACTGTCCCAGAAACACCGCTTTGACAACCCTCCTCATTATCTTCCCGCTTCTTGTTTTTGGCAGATTGTTTACAAGGCGTATTTCATCCGGCACGTATATCGGCCCAAGCTCTTCCCTTATTCTCTTCCTTAGTGTTCCAACGATCTCAGGCGTTCCCTTAAAATCATCCTTGAT
>JAJZYV010000284.1 GCA_021797955.1 Thermoplasmata archaeon | reverse complement strand
ACTGGATGAAAATCATAATTTTTTCTTAACTATATTATATTAGTAAAATGGGGCTGACCGGATTCGGACCGGTGACCTCCCGGTTATCAGCCGGGTGCTCCACCATGCTAAGCTACAGCCCCCTAACAATATGTTTCAGGTTTATTGGGATATGGCGGATGAGCAAATTTTGTCTATCATGACTGAACAAAATTTAATCCTGACGACGGTTGATTTCTTTGCACTACAAAAGCCTTATGATTGGAGCTGTGGTGATCATTTAGTTTTATAAAATCAGCAGTTTGATCATAAATTTTCTCTTTGTTTTACAGGGTTAAAGATAGGTGTAAGGCGTGTTATGTATAGCCATAAGACAATACAGTGAATCAACGAAAGGTTAGAAGTGAAAACGTAGAATATTGGGAACTTGTAGATGTGAGGAGAGTCAACGGGATGAAAGGTATAAATAGCGAGGGGGAGGGTCAAATTCAAACCGGCAATTTTGCACAAATCTTGATCGACGTTTACATTGGCAAAAATATACCTCGATCATCTGGACAAGCAATGGAAGGCATCGGGATTACAGAACCGAGGCGGAGAGAATGCCCACCTCATAAGGTACGCAGACGACTACCTCATTATAATGAGCGGTAATCCTGCAGTGGGAAAGAAGGAACTTGATGGGATCATGGAAAGCATGAATCTCACAATGAACACTGAAAAAACACGGATTGTGAAGGCAGAAGATGGAAAAGAACAACAAGATGGTTCCCACCGGAGAGATAGAATTGGAAAATAAAAGAAACAATCAGGTATATCACAAACAGAAGAAATCCGTTGGTAATCACACCTGAGGAGAGTAAGGAAATTCTCATATCCATTCTTATCGGATAGCGGAACTACTTCGCACTCAGCACAGTATCAGAAGAACTCGACCAGATATGGAACAATATCTAAAACAGGCTTATGAATATGTATTGGAGACAGCAAAATATACCGCGAAGATGGAGGTATGAAGACATAGAAAAGAATGCCTTTTCACTAAACAACTGTTTTCCGGTAATGCTATGGACAAAACGCCATAATGCCAAGTCATGAAAGCAGTCAGTGAGCCGGATGCGGGAAATCCGTCAGCCCGGTTGGACAAAGGGCTTATGGGCAACGCCATAAGTCTACTCTACCAATCATGGAACAAATTGCCTTCCGAACCTCAGTATACAGAAGATGTCTTTGAAAGGGCAAAGAAATTGGGATTGTGAACTTCTGGGTGAGATTATATGATAATTAGTATATACAGCATAGGAAATTATTAACGGATAATTTCCACCAGAGGTTTGATCGCAAAATATTAAATAATTAAATATCTTTTTATATTTATTATGTCAGAATCTTTTCTTATTGAGATCGATCAGAACGTAATAAGAGAGAAAATTGAATTTTTTTATGGTTTTGATAACATTACATCAAAGTACATTGCTATTGCAGACAAAATCTTTAAAAGTATTAATGATAAAGAAATCCCCATCCTGACAGCTCTTGATTTCAGTAGCAAAATTCTTATGTATGGGGAACCAGGAGTCGGGAAAACTTCTATTGCTTACCGTATTGCATCATATATTTTGGATGAATTTGGGATATCTGCGTATTCGCTATCTGTTCCTTCAATAATCAAGTCAAATTTGGGTGAAACAACTTCAAATATGAGAGAAACTATGAATAATATTCGAGATATTGCAGAGAAGGAGACAGGTATTTTGTTGATTTTGGATGAAATAGACAGGTTATCCGTAGTTAGAAATAGCGAAAGTGAATTAGCAGAAATGAAACGTGCGCTATTGGAACTGAATGATTTTCTTGATGATGTCTCAATTAAAGATAGAGTATTCATTATTGGTATTACTAATCATGTTGAGATTTTGGATAGTGGTCTAAAAAGAAGATTTGATTTTGTTGATGAAATAATTCCCGACGAGAAAAGTCTTCTAACTATAATTGAAAAGTTGAACAAACTTATTGGGATTAATGTAAAATCATCCATGGATCCTCAGAAAATATTGCAAGAGGTAAAGATAACTTATGGGCGCAATGATATAAATGGAGATATGGTAAAGAAGTATTATAAGAAATTATTAATAGATACTGGTATCAACCCTTCAAAATTAAAATATAGTATCATTGATATCATGCAGAGGTGAAATAAAATCATGATGAGGCTCATTATAGCCAAGTTTAAAAGGGGTAAAAATAATAAGTTGACAACTAATTTTATAGAACTCAGCAAAGATGTTTTAGTTACAAGATACATTGAAGATTTAATTGAGCCAAGACTAAAGAATATGGTAGTGACAGAATATTTTAATATGCAGTCAGAAGATGTTAATATTGAAGTTCTGGATAAAGCTAAACTAAAAAACTTAATTAAACATATTGACGAGCAGTTGTCTTTATTATTTGAATTTTTTAGAAACTCAAAAGATTTAAAAAAGAAAAATGAAATTCTGAATGAGATTCAGGATATTAACAGTCTAAATTCCCTTATACGAGATTATTTTTACATGTCCACGAATAGAAAGAAGAGGAGGGATTTGTTCATTTACTACTCATAGGAGGTATAATTTTGGTTAGAGGCGCTAAAAGAGAAGGAAAGGAAGTTGAAAAAGGGGGGTTAATGATGCAAGATACTGACGGAAAAGTAGAATTTAAACGCCCAACAACAACCAATGCTAGAGATGCGGGAATTGATTTTATTAAATCTATAAAAAGTGATTTTGACTACAAAAAATACAATAATGAATTAAAAAAGAAGGGAAAAGTTCATGAAAAAAAAGATAAAGGAAAAAAAAAATAAAGTGTGGTTAGGTCAAGTTAAAGATGTACCTAAAATTACTCTAACAAATTTGAAGGCTGTAATAGAAAAACTTGATAAATATGAAAAGGAACATCGCAATGACAATATTGAAGGGTATGAGATTACTGGAGGGAGAGAAGGTAATGGAATTACAAAAGCAGCCAAAGCAGAAATAGAAAAATTAAATAACAGCGGGTATAACATCATATATAACTCAGATAAAGACTCCGAAACCCAAATCAAAAATTTAAAAAATAGAATCCACAATAAAAATAAAACTTAATGGTGCGCTTCAAATTAAAAACAGATTTAGTACATGATCAAACAACGTGTTTGGCATAGTGTTTACTTGGCTAAATGGTCAATATTTATATAAATGGTCGTTAAATTGCATATTGTCAAGGAAAACTAAAGCCTTTTTTCAACTAATAAAATTAGGGAATTACTAAAAATAGTCTGGAGGGGACAAAAAGTAATTGGGATTCGGAAGTTCTACATAAGGATATAAAATGATATGCATATAAAGCGTATGGAATATCTAATGAACAATTTCCGCCTTATGATTACAGTGAAGGTATTCCTGTGCTCTGATGAATTTAATATGAAAAAATTGGAATATAAACTTCAATCCATAGTGAAGCCGGTTCTTTAATTAACAAAATAAAGTACGACAGATGTTTTTTAGCTTTTGTATTTGTTATGAAGTCATGGATTTAATGAGATTATCTAAATCTTCCATCTTTCCTGTTAACTGCTTTCCAGAATTCATATCTCTGATTGTTAAT
>JAJZYV010000283.1 GCA_021797955.1 Thermoplasmata archaeon | reverse complement strand
TACGCATTTACAGAGGATGTGTTATAGAATGCTCTGTCACAAACAGTCACAAACCGGCCAGGTGCTGGGTAAAAATGCAGAAACATGCCCTGCCCACTGTTTGAACTGTAAAGGATTGCCGTCGCTGATCCGGTGATATTGACTGACGCATTTCCGGATTTCAGGATTCCTGCATTAAAGTTAATAGGTGAAAATGGAGGAGAAGGAGAACCTTGGCCATGGATCTGGGTTTCTCTTATAATCAACACTCCGGCCGCAATAATAATTAGAGAGATTGCCACTGCAATAATTGCCTTGGTATTCCTGTTCATATATGTCTCTCCTTCATGTCTGTGGAACACCTCCACTTGAAATGCACATTCCCGTATAAGACCATGTGGCCTGCGTGTTGGAATTATATGGCCCGGTCAAGAGATCCATGTAATCCCCACCAGGTGCTACAGTAATCATTTCATAAACTATAAGATTCTGGGCCTGGATCTGCTGCCATGAGAGTGCTCCGTTGTTCTGGTATGAGTCAAAGAATTGGATACCATACACCGAATAACTATTAGAAACAAGGTAATGTCCAAAATCCGGTAAATTGCTGCAATTATGGGAGTAAACAAAAGTTCCAGATCTGATGAAACTCGCCTGGCCGAATGAGATATTGAATAATATATACATCCCCGTAACTGGCGGTATAACATAATCTATCCCCAACCCATTAAAAGGGGCGAAAATATAAGTTACGCTGCCACCGCTGTAGTTATCTATAACCCCCACAGTATTCTGGACATTGCCATCGATCCTGATGACATGATAAGATACCGGGATCTCCTGTAAAAATTTATTACTGTTTAAGGTAAAAACTGAAAAATGAAATCCAAGAGAAAACTGCCCGCTTAAAAGTGAGACGTTGTTGCCGCCATTGAAGGTAAGGCAATAGCCATCCAGTAAGTAAGTCGTAATGTTTTGGTTGGAAGCATTGCTGAGCGAATTATCAGATTTGGAATTCTGTGAGCCATACGAATGGATCCAGACCGAGAAACCTAGAATGATAATGGCTGATACGGCAAATACCATGATCTTCCTGTTAAATTGAAGTTTTTCAGCCATTTAAAATGCAAATGATCTATGATATAAGTAATTTGTGAAATTATACATTATCAAAGTTTTATTCCACATCACACAATAGCGAAACCGGATGCATTCCATATGTAAGGATATTACTTACTCTGTATGAAAGTCGTTAAATAAATGACAGGTTCTAAATCGTTATTTGATCTGAAGCCCTTGTTAGTGGGAACCGATGCAGGGCTAAATCTCAAAGAGCCTGCGAATCCCAAAAATAGGGACTAGGCGACGATAAACTTCCCTTCATCCTTCCTTATCAGGCCAGAATATATCCCCCATTCAATGAGCATAACTTCTATATCATGGTGTCCGGTGGGAGAATTGAATGTCTGCACCCCTCGTGACTCCAACTCCTCCAGAAGCTGATCAATATCAAATTCCCTGAGTTCTATGGCAGTCTTGAAAGGCTCCACATTTTTAAGCGACTCCTTGATAATTTCCTTTCTTCTTTTGATGCTTGAAGATATTAATTCCTTCCCTAATACTGTGGACGAAAGGTCACCAGACTCAAGGTTAACAAAACCTATTCTTGCTGCCGTGAAAACAATCGGCATGAGTTCGTCCAGATCGACCTCCATTTCCTTTTCCAGCTGATACAAATCGGCCTTTCCCTCAAAAATATTGTTCAGTACATAAAGGAGACCGATAAGATCGGCCATTCTTGATTGTGGGTCTACTACTTCAGTCAATTTTATATCTCCATACATATGAATGACTTTGGGCTTGAAATCCCAAAATTTCCTGTGGGATAAGACCAAACCTAAGTCCATGCCATTTCTGCCTTGAATCAATCATGCCGTATAACATCGCAAATTCTTTTTACCTATAATTTGTACGGGATTTAAGCATTTCCTATTTCCTCCTGCTATGATTCAGGAAAAGATTGCAACTATTAAAAGCAAAAAGTTCAACTTTTGTCTGATTATTTCTCGACAGGTATAATGTGTTATATTTTCGCAGAGGGTCAATTTATTTAAACAGGACAATTTACGGGATTGACTGGTTTGTCATCGCTCCTTCACTTGTATACGTTGCAACTGCGTTGCACCTTTCGGTGATAGAGGTAGGTTTGATTACAACCGGATTTTACATTGGCCTCGTACCTTCCCAATTGATCAGTGGAGTCCTTTCAAGAAAATTCGGAAGTGGATTAATTTCGTTCACCGGTATGTTCTTGCTTGGATTTTTTACTTTCTTGACTGCATACTCTCACAATTTTTATGAAATTTTCGGATTCAGGATTGCCTGCGGCATGGGTTCATCCCTTTTTTCTTCACCTGCGCTTTCGAGGCTTTCTGAGTTCATGACGAGGGATAAAAGCGGAAATGGCGTCGGGTTATACAATTCATTTTTCAACGTTGGTGCAGCTATTGGTTTTGGCGCCTTGGCTTTCGCAGATGCATATATTGGCTGGAGGGTCTCCCTGGAAATGTTGGGGTTTGTCTCTATGGTAGCTGCACTGCTACTTATTCCACAGAAAAGTGTAAAAGAAATTCCAGTAAATAATGAGGAGGTTGTTCCATCATCGGAAAGATCCAATGCTTCTGTATTGATCTTTATATCGGTTTCACTTGTACTCGCATCGATAACCGAAGCTGTTGTCGGGCAGCTTTTTGTATATTATTCCGTGGTGGACCTTAAGGTTGATCTTTACATTGCAAGTACCGCACTTTCCGCGTACTGGATAGCGGGCATATTTGGAGCTTTATTGTTTGGCAGGTTGAGTCACTTATTTTTCAAACGGAAGATAAATTTCGTCGCTCCTGTTTTATTACTTGCACTTTCATATATTGTTGTATCCTTTATTGAAGGCGACCTGGATCTCTTTCTTCTTTCGATTACCATGGGATTCCTTAGTAATGGTATACTTTCAATATTATATTTGTCTGTTATAAGAATGACACACAACTCCGATAAGACGCCGCTATACTTGGGTATCAACAATTTCACCCAGAAGATAATTGCACTCGGTGCGCCATCGCTGTTCGCCATTCTTTCGGTCTTATATTCGTTCAGGATTTCATGGATAACACTGGCATTGATCGGGATAGCCCCGGCCTTGGTATTACTTATAACAAGAAAATTTCCACGTTTAGAAATCTTCAATGTTTAATATGATTTGCCTGATCAAATAATCATTTTATCTGGTTTGATGTCTTCATTAAGCATTTAATAATGGCGATAAATAAAGTTAATATCAGCATTAACGGAATAATAGCGCATGAATTGGTTGTTAGGGACAAACAATCGTGAAAAATCTAAGGATTCAGCTGCACTATATCCCGTTTTTATCGACATAACAAATTAAATTAATAATTAAGTGCAAAAAATATCAGATTTGTCTCAAACTTCAGATGTCACTTAATTGAAAAAGGTCTTATATGTTACCTTATATCCTTATATTTAAGATGTCATGAAAAAAGTTTTTCTGTCCACGCCTGCATGACGGTGCAGGCGTGAGAGTCGGAGAGGCAGCTGTAGTGTTTGCTGACCCGTGAGGT
>JAJZYV010000282.1 GCA_021797955.1 Thermoplasmata archaeon | reverse complement strand
GTTATTATTGAGTCACAGGGCTCAGAAATTGTCATACAATCAATGCTTGGAACCAGAGGAAATTTTGCCCTCACTGAAATTCTTGGAGGAATTATAACAACCATAACAGGAGAAAGTGTGGAATCGGATTATTCTCCGTATCATATATTCTTCAGGGTCTCCAGAAGATTGTCTGCAACAGATATAGAAAAAATAATTCTGGGAATAGAAGAAGAAAGAATTATGTCATATATTGAAGCAAGCTCGAGAAGATCAAGGTTCTTCACAAATGTATTTCTCTATGAGGCAAGGAAATTTGGAGTAATAAAAAATGATGCGGATATTTCAAGAATTAGGTTCGACAAGATCGTTGAATCTTACAAAGATACGGTTCTTTATCGCGATTCTGTAAGAAAGATGATCGCAGATTACATGGACATAGATTCAGTTGTAGATTTTCTTCACAGAATCCATACCAATTCAGTGACTTTCATAGGAAAAGACCGAATATCAAAGTCATCAGAAGTGTTTCTAACCCATTATTCTGAGCGGATAATGCCCCTTAAACCCACAAAGGCGATTATTGATTCGGTTACTTCAAGGCTTATGAATGAGGAAATAACTCTTCTGTGCCTTTCCTGCAAAAATACGAGAACCATGAAGGTAAAGGAGGTAACTGTAACCAAATGCCCTGTTTGTGGAAGTTCTCTCGTTGCTGGTATCTCTCACTATGAAAAGGATGAGATAATGAAGGGCATAAATTCAGGTAAAATCGATGAAAAAACTCTGAGAAGACTTCGGAAAAATGCCCATCTGGTGAAGGAGCGTGGCAGGAAGGCCATAATAGCATTGGCCGGAAGAGGCATAGGATCAGAAACCGCTTCCAGAATCTTATCTGTGAGTTATTTCAATGACGAAGATTTTATAAAGGAAATTCTCAATTCTGAAATGGAATATGCAAGAAATCGGAGGTTCTGGAACTGAAGAATCCTGAACTTTGTATGCTAAAGGATAAAGCCATTGACTTGAACATGGAGATTCCCATACTTGTAGAAGGAAATCACGACGTTAATGCCTTGCGGGAAATTGGTTTTAAGGGCCATATTATAAAAATCAACAGAGGTCTCTCCCTTGACATATTTGCAGAAAAAATTGCAAGAAATTTTCCAAATGTGATTATTCTCATGGATTTTGACAGGAGAGGGCGATCGATAAATGAAAGGCTGGTTGTACTTTTAAAATCATATGGGTGCAACATTAACAGAGATTTGTGGGATTTCATTATGAAAAATTATAACATAAAGAGTGTGGAAGATATTCCTTGGCTTATCAGGAAAGTATTATCTGAATCAGAATCTGGCATAAAGAATAGATTTTGATCTTTATCGGCTTTCTGTACTACTTTTACTTAATATTGAATTGAGCTTTTTAGTTACTCTCATCCTTATATCTCTGTCGGATTCGTAATTCTTTACTTGCTTGCCCCCTTCATAAACAGTCCGGTTGAGAATTTCCAATATACCCCCGCACTGACATTTTCCAATGCGCGATGAAGAAGGGATAACTTTAAGTTTTTTGCAATTTGAACATCTGAAAACGTCCTTTTTACCTGAATACTTTCCCTTCTTTGTTATTGCATTTCCATTTATACTCACTATATCCATGGAAAAATCGATAGATTTCGCTGACGAGATGTATGTTCCAACGCCGAATGATTCTGCGCCAGCTTCCCTGAGTTTTGCAACAGAATCATAATCAAGTCCGCCTGAAACCATTATCTTAATGCTTTTGAAGCCTCTAAGGTCCAATTCCCATCTTATCTCCCTTACAATATTTGGGAAGTTTCCCCTTCGGGATCTTGGAGTATCCAGTCTAATATAATCTATGTCGGGAAACATTCTGGCAGCTCTCAGTGCACTCTCTTTTTCATCGCTGAAAGTATCAATGAGAATGGTTCTTTTTCCCTTTGGAAAGTTATGCGCAATATATTTCCATGCCTCTTCTTCCCCCATGATCAGTGCCATTGAATGGGGCATCGTTCCAATCGGTTCCATGGATATCCTTTCTGCTCCTAAAATTCCCGATACACCGTAGGCACCTCCGATGTAAGCAGCCCTGTCAATCATTGGCGATATTGCAGGGTGCATTCTCCTGATACCAAATGAATAGAATGGATATGGATAGCTTGCAATATAGACTCTCGATGAAGCTGTTGAAATGCCGGATGATTGACATATAAGTCCTAGGATGGCTGTTTCCATCTCTCCTATTTCTGAGTATTTTCCTTCAATTGTTATGAAAGGTACAGGAATTCCAGCACTGTCCCTTGTTCCTATAATCTCACCCTCCTCTATGGCGCTAATAGTCAAGTTTCTTGGAGAAAGAAGAGATAAAACTTCTTTTAAACCGCTGAATGTTATCCATTCCTCCTCGTTGGAAGAGGTTATTTCAGCAACAACCTCCTGATCGTGGGAAAGTCCTTTCATACTTCTGCTGAAATATACATCACTCGCTTTGCCTGCCCTTATTTCTTCCTCATCTGCTATAAAAAATCCAGAATGACCCTTAACCGTATTAATCAACCTCTTCACTTTTTATTATGGTCACGCCATAGTTTCGTTTCATATCTTCCAATGCCCTCAAATGATTTTCCTCAGAAATAGAAGCACAAAGATCCTCAATAACTGTTATATTATATCCCCGGAAAAAAGCTCCAGCAGCCGTATGAAGAACACAGATATCTGTGCTTATTCCCATGAGGTATATATGTGAAACTCCGTTTGCCCTTAAATAACCATCCAGATCAGAATCGAAAAACGCGTCGAAGTGCCTCTTTTGTACATGATATCCCGGGATTCCAAAGAGTGTTTCATGAAGTTCTGACCCCCATTCACCCAATATACAGTGTTCACCCCATACCTTGAATTCTGGATCATTTTGAATATGGCTGTCCTTTGTGAATATAACTAAATCGTTCTCTCTTTCTGAAAGGAATTTTGATGCTTTCTTCGTTACCTCAAGAGCCCTCTCGCTTCCAAACTTACCTTCAACAAAATCGTTGACCAGATCGACTACAACAAAGGTTTTCTTGGCGCTATTCATAAAACCACTGACTTCCGTCTTTCTTGTCTTCAATTGTAACTCCCGATTCTTTCAGTGCTTTCCTAATGTCATCAGACTCCTTAAACAGTTTCTTCATTCTGAGATTTTCCCTTATTGAAAGAAGTATTTCCACAGTCTCTGAGGATATTTGTTTCGGTTTGTCGGTAAATATAATTGAAAGAAAACTGTCTGCCCATTTTATTATTTCAATTCCTTTGGTTGCTTCCTCGCGCGATAAGGTGGTTTCTTTCTCAATTACTTTTTCTGCTATGTCCATTATGGATCTTAATGCACCTCTGGTGTTGAAATCATCATCCATAAATTCCTTTATACGTTCATTATACAACTCAAAATCCGTGCCTGAACCAGCCCCTTTGGCCTGTTCCAATATTCTAATAGCGCGTTTTATGTAATTCAGGTTAACTCTGGATTCTTTTAAAAGTTCCATGCTGAAATCTGCAATAGATCTGTATTGAGAGGAAAGCATGGCATACCTTATCTCTGCAGCCGAATAGTCCTTTAAAAGATCACCAGGCACAAGGAAGTTGTTGAGAGATTTT
>JAJZYV010000281.1 GCA_021797955.1 Thermoplasmata archaeon | reverse complement strand
TAATTTCTGAACATTATTCATTGTGTGGCCATCACTATAGGAATGAAAAGCCGCATATCCAATTGCATTACCAAACCGCTTTTCTTCAAATCCAGATGAACTGATAGTTTTTCCACTCAATGAGTCAAAGAATCTATCGGTCAGTAATTTTAAAAGACGGGACCTTTCAAAATTAGTTTTTTCTAATTCTTGCATTGGTGGATCCAAAGATTTATTAACCAAATCTATTAGTACGGAACGGTTTGAACCTTCATCCTTCAAAAAATTCAAGCAATAGTTGTATATTTGCGTGGCGATCTTACTGTCATCCGTTTCAAAATAAACATCGAAATAATTTTCCCTTATCGAATGTTCCCATGAAGGTTCAACTGATCTCTCGATTAATGCCCAAGTTACAGGCTCAATTATTACCTTAAGAATTGATGGAAATAAGTAATTAAGAAAATACTGGTGGGAAATTATGTCTCCAAATAAAAAGCAGTTGTAAGTATCTGATGCAAAACTATCAATTTTTTTAATTACCTCATCCTTTTCTCTCAAAAAATAATTTAGATCAAATCTTCTCAATAGACCACATTGCTGGTGAATCTTTTCGGTTATAAGCATCAAATCCAATCGTTTTCGCCAAGAAATGGCCTCTATTACATTAGATATGCTCGTTCCCCTTAAAAGGAGCCAGTGAGTTTGTTCATGAGCCAACGCTATATTGAGATTAAGGTTATTATCGGAATTGGTCTTGCCAGTTTCAATTATATTGTTAACTGAAGGTATGATATTAGTTTCTAGAAACAGGTTAAATTTCTGTTCTATTTTTAATCTGGTTTCCCAGTCAGATAGGTTTGCTCCTAAAGAATTTTCAATGTATATACAATCCCCGCTATTACTTTTAAGACATCCATCTTTAGCATCAAAACGAAGGAATTCTTTAACATGAATTATTCTTCCAGAATACACAGCCTCGCTGTTAATAGAAAGTAGTGATTCAGATTCAGGCTCAAGATCGCTGCCAACAATGCCAGAATATATCGATTTAAAATCAGGGAAAACAATCCCAGTCAACCTTTTTGATGCAGAGTCAGCTGCAAAACGTATTACATTTCTGATGATCCTAGCTGGAAGCAAAAAGAAAGACTTTATCAAAAGTATTGAAACGGTACTGACTAAAAATCTTGAAATTCTATAGGGTAATTTGGCATCGCCCTCGTTGCAGATAGAAGCATTATTCGTCATTTATCAAATTAGATAGTTATCTGTACCTTATCAGTTAAAGAAAAAGAATCATTTCCCTCACTTCTTAGTACCCCTGCTTTAGTTAAATCTGATAACACTTTAATAGTTTGGCTTGAAAAGGCTTCTTTTTCCTCATCACTCTTCAAATTATTTTCATTCAATTTTATCACTTTTTCCAGGATAATACTCTTGCTAATCTGTTTCCTTTTCCCTAGATCTGCAAATACTTTAATAACGTCCAGGTGAACGGGAGTAATTTCCATTTTCTTGAGTTCGTCCGCATCATGTGTTGATTTTATAACGGCCAAAATACCAACAATGGTGAGAATATTAACAAACGTGAAATGTTCTGCGATAGATAAATTTAGAAGTGCAAATGAAGATGACTGAGCCACTAAATCCAAAATATTTTCCTTTCTAATTTTCAAGATAAATTTCTTTTTTATTAGTTCCAGGTTCCCTTTACCATCACCTATTATTTTTATCTTATTTAGACTTGAAATTTCTGCAATATGCCCATTAGATGTTACCTCCTCAAAGCGATTGGTGATATCTTCTGTTGCTTTCTCTAAAATAGAATTAAGTTCATCTTCATTCATTTTTGGGCCATATAAATCTGCAAACTTTCTAAGCTCAATCATTGATTTCTCTTTCAATACCTTCCTAAACAGAGTGTTATTCAGATCTTCAATATCGGGCATAACCATAAATGCCTTCATTATTATTTTAACTTTATCCATAAAAATTGTCTGTTTCCAATGAGTTAGAAAAGATAAAATTAGATCAAAGTCAGTTTCACATCTTAATCACCAGTCAAAATAATTATCTTAGATATTGCCCTTACAAATGCGTTAAACTAAAGATATTATGGTCTTACGCATAGTAATCTGCAGGCAAGTGAAATAGTCGATGTTAGAATCTATATTTAGCAAGACGGGAACAACATATTTTTCTAATTGTGTTAAGAATAGTGGACATTTCAGATAAACAGGAAGATGTGGGTATTGACAGTTGCAAGGACACTTATCTGGAGAATACCGAGCTATATACTGCCCATTAATATCTTCTCAAATAGAAGTGCAGTTTTATTGAACTTTTATCTTAGAATATCCGGTCGCTGCTAAAAGATATTAACCATGACAATCAAGGTCGAGGATCAACGATTTCGGCCCTATACTAACTATATAGAGGGATTATGAAGGCACAATCGATCTAATTGGATTAACAATTAACTTGGCAGCTATAAGAGTCCCTGATCTAGGTAATCAAAAATCACTCAATTGTTCTCACAAATCTACCTATAGATATACATTAATATTCTCTTAATTCAGCAAAATGGGCCTTAACTTAAGCTCACAGAACTAAATAGGTTCAGTTAAATTTACAAGGTCTTGCAGCCTCGCCTTTTCAGCACCCATTTTATCGGCTTTTGCTTTGAGTAAGTTTACTAATTCTTCATATGCAGTGTTCGCCTTATTTTCAGCTCTACCCCTAAGCGTCTCTGCAAGCTGCCCAGTTGGCAATAGTAACATAAGTACCTTGCGAGCGGCATCGGTGATTGTGAGCGGTTTTTTAAATGTTAATGTGTAAGTCATTTCTTTCATACTACCAAGGCCAAAGGATAGTACTTTTAGTGCCTTGTGAGTCATATTGGCAGCTTTAAATTCTCTCCTGTTGAAAATAATTCTATAAACATTCATCCGGATTCTCTTTCCAAGAATGTTGTCTTTTAAATTTATACCTGATAACAGGTATAGGTGCATCTTTCTGAGCTTCCTTTTAGGTATTGAAGTTTCTTTTCCGTCTTTAGCGTCAGCAATCATTTTGTTAATATTTTGAATCTCCGATGCTGCAAAATCGGGGTCAGTCAATAGCTCAAATCTTTTGCTCTCGGAAACCTTACTACCTCTTATTTTCATTATAACTAATCTTCTTTCTGTAACTATGGTATAACCTTTGACCGGTCTCTTTTGCTTTCTTTTTTTATTCGAACCCAATTGACCGATATTGGTCATTGTAGCAACTAATACAGTCTTTGGCGAGTAGAATAAAAGATTCTCATCTCCATCAAGAAGACCTGATATGTATTCCGACATATTTTTCATAAATGACTATAATATTTCTGAATATTAATTTTATCTATTGGATAATTTTTGTAAGGCAAATAGAAAGTCCCGTAGAACACTTGTCTTGTTGTACTATTTACTGCGAAGGTCATAGCTTGTTCCACAATTGTTGAGTTCGTTTCGAAGGTAATTAAAGAAAGGATTCCTATTAAGTTATCATAATTCCTGTATTACATAGCAATCAAATATTAGTGAAGGACTATAAGAAAACGTTAAATCTACTATTTATATGAACTGCCGTTGAAGAGACTTGGCGGTGGATCCGCATATACGGGTAAATTACCAGAGGGGTGCGTTCTATGC
>JAJZYV010000280.1 GCA_021797955.1 Thermoplasmata archaeon | reverse complement strand
ACCGTTTTCCCATCAGTGGACCTGGTGGCATAGGCTTTCTCTACTGCCATGATGCAGTCCGATGCCGTGCAGGATCTGGAGAATTCATACGATATCCATTTCTTGCTGAAGCAGTCTTTTATGGACATCAGATAAGCCATTCCATCACGAACTGTGCTGACATAATGTATGTCGGTCTCCCAGAGCCTGTTTATGTTATCAGGCTTTGTGAGGTCCCTCTTCCTTGTCCTGTTCCTGTGTTTTCCATATGGCAGAGCAAGGTTGTGATTCCGCATGATACGCCTGACTGTCTTGATGTTCACATGTATCCTGGAATTACGCATTATTGCCCATATTCTCCTGTAGCCGTATGTGATGCGCTCCTCTGCAATCCTCAGGATCTGATCCTCTATTTCCTTTGTGATCCTTGGTTTTCTCTTTCCAGTGTGATATGATCTATCGTAATAGATGGTGGATCTCTGGATATCCTTGCAATGGGCATTTCCGGTTTAAGAATGTTCACGACCATCATTATTTCCTCCCCTGTCGACTTTTTTTAAAAGCGTCTATGACAAGGGCCTGATCGCCCACCAGTCTCTTCAGATCATCTATCTCCTTCTGGTATTCTTTTCCCTTTGATGATTCCCCAAGTGCATTGCTACCTCCCTCTAGGAATCTATCCTTCCACCCGTGGAACTGTGCAATGGATACGCCATGTGCCTTCTGCAAAGCTCTGCAATGTTTGCTGCAGTGAATGATTCAATGACGATCTGTACCTTCTGCTCAACAGTGAACTTCCCTGGCATTCTAGATCACCTTATATCCCGGAGTGTGCAGGAGTTTCAAAAAACCCCCTCTGCACTCCCCCTTATATCTGTTTAGTTCTATATATTCTCTCTTATAAGTGTCAAAATGATAAAGGGAGCACATCACATGGCTTCCCACCTCTCCTCCTTGTAAGTTGAATTTTTAAGGTTTCGTTTGCTATTGTGAGCTCACAAATTATTCCCTTGAGTTCATTTATTTTCCTTGAAAGTGATGCTTAGTGGTGGATCTGCCATGTTCCATTGCAGCTGTACCTCCTTCCATGAAAGTATTCCTCCTTTTTATACGGCAGATGATGCAACATTGAACTTTCAGCATATCTCTGCTATGGTTGAAGAGCTTTAAAGCACTTACATCACAATCCTTGCCTCCTCCTCCTTTGTCCTGTGTGTACCCAAGCCTACCAAATCGTCACCTCGGAATTGGGAGGAGATTAAAAACTACCCATCACTTGAGCCTCGCCCTATATAAGTCTTTCACCATGCTCTTGTTGTCTGAATCTGATCGGATCCGTAACAGGATCATCAACTCCTAAACGGTGATCCAACAATAATAAAAGCAGAATGTTGATTTTCCCAATGCAAGATTCTTAAGGATTCCATCACAGTAGTAGATTATAAACTATTTTTTATTGCTTCATCTTCTGTTATCAATCTTGTGATGTTCCACCCTAAAGTCCCGAACTTACTTAAAAAACATACCTAGCTCTTAAATACAAATTTCTTGCAAGATTTTTACTTGCTAAGCTGATTGAAGCAAATACCAAAATACGATTTTTCAGTGTGTTGGAATATCTGTGTCCAAATAGTAATATTTTAATCAGTTGCTTCAAAATTAAAATTTTGTTCGAATCTCCAAATATAAGTTTCATCATTTCATATTCATACTTATAAAGGTAAATCCATCTTTCCAAGATCTCATTAGTTTTAGCTGGCAAATAAATCATATTAATGAAATTCAAAATCAAATCATATGTATGAATTTGTTTCTCAAGTTCGTTCACCTTTTTTTGAAAATCAATCTGACCTGAAACGTTTGACTCATGCACTCGATAGTTAGTCAATTGTTGTGATTCGATAATCATTTTCCCCTGAGTAACCAAAGTAATCCAGAAAAAAAAAGCATCAGTGGAACCTTCGATCTGTCTTAATAAATTCAAATATTTTATTGAACATTTTCTTCTTATTGTGATGGAGCTTAAATTGAAATCCCCTCGGATCTCTATGGCTTTCTTTATGTTACAAATTTCATTTTGCCGATCAACGATTAAATGACCAAAATTAGATAATTGCGCTCTTCTCTCAGTCAATCGCACATAATCAATGTCCTGCAGTTGCATATCCACATACTTCAATCCATTATGATAGAAGCAAATATCAGGATAGTTAGAGAAGATTTCGGTCAACTTTTCTAACTTCAATGAGGTGAAAGTATCATCGTCATCGAGAAATGTGACGATTTCATATTTTGCCGCTTCTAGGGCAGCACATAAAAATTCTCCAGCATTTCCATTCATTATTATATTTGTTAAATCTAAATCTTTAGGTATATTTGCAATATTGATGCCAAAGTTGGACACAACTATTACTTCGAACATGGATCGATCTAATGTTTGATCTAAAACACTATGAATAGCTTGATAAACCAACTTTTGTCTATTGTAAGTGGTTATAACTACCGAAACTTTCGATTGAGGCAATTCCCTGACATAATTGACAGCATGCTATTAAATAATTTCTATAGATACTAGGAGAAAATAGATTATTAGTATCGCCATCACTTTACGTCCATTGCGCCGGTTCTGCTCTCCTTGCATTAACTGCTGTTTCCATTAACTCATTTGAGTATGGATCGTTTCTTAGTGTTCCCAATATGAAATCTTCCTTTACATTGTCCACAAGCTCAAGTATCTTCTTTCTTGTCATTGGCCTAATCATATCCTTTCTCAACCCTTTCCTGTAGCTGGCAAATCTGTCAGATACATTAGTCGATCCGAATACCATTTTAATCTAATCAGGTATTCCAAGGTTCTGGAATATTGCCAGCGTATCACCATTGAAAAAAAGAAGTCTTCCGGTTGCAAGATTGCCTGTTCTCTTCCTTACATTGCGCCTGATCATCCGGAAGAACTGTTCCCTGTAGATTATGAAGGTTGTTGCCGAAGTACGATGTATTGTTCTTCTTTGTCCATGTGCCGTCACTGGTCTTTTAATCGTCAGTTGATTTTTGTGCATTTTCGCCGGAATAAAATTGACCCCATTGCCTGTTTAATTTCTCTCCTGTCCATCCCTTGACAGTGGTCTCAGATTTACGGGCTGGAGGTGTGGAGAATGATACGCAACATAAGGGAGAATTGAATGAGTATAAAGTCAATAGCCAGGAAAATCCACATATCAAGGAACAATGTGAGAAAGTATCTAAAATCAGAAACATAAAACAAGCAGAATGGGAACAAGGATTCGAATCCGGATCCCTAATGGAACAGGATCAGGGTACTCATAGATGAGCCCACCATTCAACTGTCAGGATGCTTGAAGAAATCAGAAAGATTGGATATTATGCCGGCAACATGATACTGAAGGAGTGCTGCCCGAACTGCACAAAAATCGCGGGATACACGCAGTATATCGCTATGAGACAGGTCACGGAAAACAGTTACAGGTTGACTTCGGTGAATGTGCGCCGTTAAAGGTGGATAACCGTGAGTGAGAATCTCAACACAGAAAGAACCGGAAACTATGAAGCGAGGGTCAAAGCCATACTGGCAACAGGCATGGCCGAAGCAGACCGACAACGGGAAACATGGAACCTCAGAAATGAGGCTCAGAGATCCCTACGCAGAACTACAGGCTTGAA
>JAJZYV010000279.1 GCA_021797955.1 Thermoplasmata archaeon | reverse complement strand
AACTTTAATCAAATCCCGACCGGTCCATATTAAGTCATCTTGGTCAGGAAACGTTTTCTATTCATCATCTAATTTCATCAATTACTTTTATATCCTTGACGTTCTTGAAAGACTGGTCATGAGTGAGGAGGGTGTTGGATCCTACTGACTTCATTGTGGCAAGAATTACACAGTCCCTCGAGCCAAGCCCCATGGAACCATAAGTTGACAGAAGATTAATTGACGATTGCATGATAGTAGCGGTGAAATCAACTAGACTAAGAGTTGTGAGGTCAGCTATGATTCTCATTTTCTCGTTCAAAATATCCGGTGGGATCATCCTAAAGTAGTGTGCTACTTCCATTAAGGTAACAGTGCTGACCACTACATCACCCTGAATAGTTCTTTGCATTACATCGTCAACTGAATCATGCTCTGGGAGTCTTTCATCGAACCAGTAAATCCAGTAATTAGCATCTACATATGATAGGACCAATGGAATCTCACTTCCAGATGTGTTTAAGCTCAAGAGGATCGCTTAACGGTATCTCAGAACCTTTTTTGATAAATCCTCTCATCTTTACGCGAAATTCATCCGGGGATACAGATTTTTCAATTATTAGACGATTGGATTCAATGTACATTTTTACTCTCATTCCATTCTTGAGTCCGAGAGAGTTTCTGACATTTTTCGAGATCACTATTCTACCCTTTTCATCTATCACAGTCTCTTGTCCCATTCCCACTTCATTTCCCACATATCAAATCAGTATGTAAAGTTTTCGCCGATTTTCAAATTGTAATTATTATGGGATACCGACTGATTTGAGGGCGAGGAATCTCCATGGATTGCTTGAAGAAATTGGTGTTCCCTTAAAACTTTAATCAAATCCTGACCGGTCCATTTTAATTTTGCTCTTATATATACACCAGTCGGACTTAGAACATTTATGCTCAACTCTCTCGTTGCATTCGATTATGTCTTTATTCATGATTGGCACAATTCATCTCAGCGTATCCTTTTACACACTTCATGAGAGTTATAAAACTCGTAAACTCCAGATTATTAAGAGGTTTAAAAGTGTTAGGCATAATACTGGCAATTTTCAACTCACTAACAAAGCCCTGAAATGAGGTCTTAAATGAATTGAGGAAGCATTACCAAGAGAACCTTCTTAAAATGGTCATACCAGGGAATGTAACTATAATGGATTCCCCCGATGGCAGGTTATCCAGTGGTAAAATATCGTAAATCCACACTTGCATCAAAATCATACCTTGAACTTGATAAAAAGATTGGAAGAAAATAGTCGAAAACCTTTCTGGCGCTATAGAAGAATTTCCTGATGATTTAGTAAGTTGCATAATTAATATCCCTCACTTAATTTATTATATTCATTGTAAAAATACACATTTAACATTATCTCCTGAATTATACATTCAGGTTTAACGGCCCTTACTGTTTCACCGAATAATCTCTTCATTCCGGGGAAATATATTTCAATATTCCATCTTAGGCCGTAATTATTCTTAATCTTCCATAATTTTTCATTGAATCTTTTAATAAATCTTGTAACTTTGCATCTATAGGGAGGTCCCTTAGGTAATGTCGATGAGTTTTTTCTTACAGGTATTGCAGTTTTATTTTTTAATTTATTGTAAATTAATTTGAAATCATACACATTATGTCCATATAGTTTCTTTATTTTCTTTTTAATTCATCTTATTATTTTTATACCCTCCATGACATCATTGGTATTTTCACTGTGAATAAAGGAAGTCAATAAATATTATATCACTCTATATTCATTATGAATGCATGTTCTCCGATTATTAAATTTACAGAAAGAGAGAAAAATGTTTGCAACATAATTTGCAGTTCAGGCAAGATAAGATTTATTGATATTAAAAAGAAGAGTGGTCTTCATCAGGAAATCCTTTCAAGAACATTGAAAAGAATAAAGGATGACTGCGGTATATCTAAATGCATTAATGGTTATGAATGCAATAAAAGTGGTCAATAAATAGCATTAATGAATACATTAATTGGTGAGAAAATGGCGGAAAAAGAAGTTGTACAGAAGAATGATGGCGTTGAAATTATAATGCCAGAAAGTGCAGATGCTGATGATATTAATGAGGTTATTAGATCATGTTCCTCAGGCGAAAATTCATGCTCATGCTGTTCTTCTGATTTTTTAAGTGAAAATAAGGTAGGCGTGTATGAATTGAACGGGCATGAAGTTATAAAAATAACGGGTAATGTCAAAAAGGATGAAATCGAAAAGAAGATAAATAGCTGTTCATGCTTCGACAAATAAAAATTTTAAATTTTTTATTAAATTTTATAGTAAGTTGCATAATTCATTTTAATAAAATTTACAATTAAATGTAAGTCAACTGCGCTTTTAAATGCACGGAATTGACTGGTTTTCTATAACTCCAAAACCCATCAGATTTGGTTCAAATAGTTCGGCATTTCGGTATTCGCATAAAGCTTTAATTGAATCCTAACCGGTCTATTTAACATTGATGATCACAATTCAAGAAATACAAAACCATGAGCACTGACTCAATTTTTAATAGGGAACAGAGGAACCAAATGTAATGGTAAGTCCACATGCATGGTCATAAGAAAATTCTAGAGGTAGTAAGGAGAAATGACAAATTCTCAAGTATTTGTGACTCATGTGTGACAATGTTTAAGAAACACAGGGTTTCGGTAAATGAATACCTAAATGGGCACAGAGATTGGGTCTAACTAAATGAAGTTCTTCTTAGTGACAATATCAGGATATATGCGGAGACAATCATGGCATTGTATTCACTTAGCTTTTCTATATTAACAAAGGAGACATTTAGCCTTTTTGCAGCCAACCAAAAAACCTATAAATACAGGATAGTTCATCTCAAAATATTCAAAACGTACTACAGTTAAGGAAAATTATTCCTGAACTGCCTCTATATAATTTCAACAAAAGACAACAATCCGGTGGTAGAAATACAAGTGAATCCCCCCAATTATAAGTTTTCTATACGTTGCAGAATTATATCATTCACTTCTAACCATTTTGTTAATACTTAAAATTCTAAATTATATTTTTTAAACCTAACTGATTGTCTAATTTGTCCAATATAAGATAAATATGCATTCACTAACGATTCATACATTATGAAACAAACCTTCTTTTTTGGATAGCATCGACATAAATGTCTGAACACATAAAATCGTACTATCCCTAATCTGATATTTTATTCATCTATTTTCTGACCAAGATATACTAGATTATTCTTCAGAGGCTTATTCGGATCAACTTCAGGAATGTTACAATCACATTTCCACTTGCAATCTAAGGTAATTACGTGTCCAGCAGGCCAGTGTGGTAAACCCAGGAGCTTACTTCTTGTTATGTGATGCAACCATTTTGAATTATAATTAACAACAGTATGTCCACAATTCTTACAGACACCAAACTCTAAACGAACCATATACAAACACTACCTACTGCTCAATCATATTGACATACTATTACAAACATATAACCTTTAGCAGAAACTATATACTAATCAATTAAATTTTCTCTGCAGGCATTCCTGGTCTGCTTTTCAAACAAAATCAATCCCTTATTTTTATTTCCTGGAAACATGATTGAGATTTAATGATTTTATTCAAGTTTTTTCGCTAT
>JAJZYV010000278.1 GCA_021797955.1 Thermoplasmata archaeon | reverse complement strand
AGAACTGCTCACCACGAATTTGAATCTTTCAAGGAGTGTCTTTTTATCCATTGCAGAGAGAAAAAATCCCAGTCTGGGTCCCCTTTCCTTTCCTATGAGAATTGAATAGAATATCCTGAACCCATTAGCAGGTTCGATTCCGTGCTCCTTGATGATGATGTGTATTGCATTGTGTATACTTGTTGCCTCCCATTGCGAATCTGGTAACTGTGCCCAGTGGATAAAATCTGAAACAACAATTTTTTCCTCGTCTGTTATTTTTACTACCTGTGTTTTTGGTAGAATTGAGAATTTAAATGTTTCTGGAGCATAGTTAACAATCCAGTGCTTAGCAAGGGTCATTATTTTTGAAATATCCTCAAGGGAAGTTTCAACGCCGGTAGATTTAATGATTTTCAATATCTTCGTAGGATCATCATAAATCTGAACTAGGGTTGCAATGTGCCGGTAATCGATTACTTCTCGCTCATCGGAACCAAATGGACTTGAAAGTTCAATAATTCTGGAATCTTCTGGCTTATGATCCTTAACTATACGTTGATATTCATCCATAAGGGAGAGAAACCCCATACCTGGATCGAATTCAATGTGTCTGGTAGAAGGAACTCGGGACATAAGAAACCGAACTATTTCAGGTGGACAAAATGATAAAATTTCCGAAGCAGGTATGACATTTCCTGTTGATGAGTGCATCGCTCCTTTTCCTTTCAGTAGAATCCGCTCAAACATTAATGGTAGTGGGGCTGGATATCCGTATATATTCTCCGCTATTGCTTTTCCTGTGTCATAGGAACCACCCACCGTTCCGTGATCTTTTCCGAACGGCTCTATGGTTACACCAAGTACTTTCCACTTTGCCGGCCATTCTATTCTCCATGGGAGTTTTCCCTCTTCTTTAAAGATATTTGATTTACCTTCGTGACCGCATTTGCATTTATACGATACCAGATCACCGTTAATCTCATAGCCTGTAGTACTGTTAATCCTGCCACAACTGGAACATATTGGATTATATGGGAACCACTCTTTTTCCAGTTCTCTTCCAGAAATTGTTTCTATTAAGGTCCTGATTTTATCGCCATTCTGAATGGCTATTCTTATAACTTCTCCCATTTTTCCATCCCTGTACAGATCGCCTGCTTTTATTATCCGTGGGAAAATTCCAAGTTCTGATGCTGATTTTATGAATGGATTAAGGAAATAGTCTGAATAAAGACCATTTCCATCTGGGGAAGGTATATGTCTCAGGGGTTTACCAACATGTGCTTCATACTCGTCTGAAAGAAAAGGATATTTCTTTCTGAGCGGATCCATGTCGTCGGCCAGATATATTAGTTCAGATTCAAGTCCTTTATCTCTGCAGCCTCTGAAGAGAAGATCTCCTGTAATAATTTCCCTTAGATTTCCAAGATGAATGGGTCCTGAAGGTGAAATTCCAGTTGAAACTATCTGAGGTCCTTGTTGATTTTTGACCGTTGCGTCTACCCAGTGCATCTAATTTCACATAGTTCCAATGAGAGATGCCCTGAACAGTGATCTGATCTTGACTCCCTCTATTTCATCGGTGGTGAGTTTTGAAGTAAGAACAACAACAAGTGCGACTTTTCCTCCTTCGTTTCTCACATCCTTTATGGTCCTTCTTATTGTTTCACCGGTGCTTGTAACATCATCTATGATGACAATGCTCTTACCTTTAACCCCGGCAAAGTTACTGCTGAAATATCCATCTTTTCTTGAAGGATGCGGTCTGTATACAATTAATTCCTTGTCCAGAGAATATGAGACCATTGTTGCAAAGGGAATACCATTGACATTGATACCCAGAATTGAATCCACTGAAAAATCAGATAATGCAGCTTCCTCAGTTATGATATCAACAATGATATCGGATATTGATGCTATCCTGCTGCCATAGACTCCAATACTTCTCCATCCAATCTTAACATCCTGTACCTTATTCTCCTTCAGAAATTCTTTGCCCAGTAACCATGTCACGGTATTTACTGATAAGTGCAGCTCTGTAGAGATCTCCTTATCTGACATTCCCTTGTTTTTTAGTTCAAGCGCATTTTTATATAATTCTTCTATGCTGTTCATAATATCACCCTGAAATTTAAAAAGGATCTTTTTATTATTCTTATCATTGCACATTAATACATATTGAAGATTTTAATCTTTGTAGGCATTTTTCTGAGAACAGAAATGTTTTAGTACGGTGTATTGTAGTTTAACTGTCAGCATTCCCAAATTTTGAATCCCTGATCCAACAGTCCATCTATGGTTTTATGCAGAATTTCCGAATTTCTTCTGAGCTCCTCTCTGGACATTTCTATCCTTCCCCAGTTTATATTATTGCTTTCCCATCTTGGAATTACGTGAAGATGGTAATGGTTCACTTTTTGATTTGCACATTCTCCATTATTTTGTCCAATATTAATTCCTTCTGCTCCAAGAGCTTCACGCATTGCCATGGCAACTATCCTTGCGAGCCCTTGAATTTTTAAATAAACTTTCAGTTCAATATCAAATATGTTTTCATAATGATTATTTGGCATTATTAAGGCATGTCCATTTTCAACAGGATAAAGATCCATGAAACCGGTAATCTCGTCATCCTCATAGAAATTATATGATTCCTTCTTCTTGCCTACAATCTCACAAAAAACGCATCCTTCCTTATCCAATGAATTGGAATCCTAAATGCGCAATTAGATTTTTCGATTTTATACCCGGCAATGCTAAATTATGAATCATGAATACAAATACTCCTATTTTTCAAATCGCACTAAGCATCTGTTTCTTAAGAGCTAAAACATGATAAATACTGAGTGGCAATAATGTAAATAATGTCTAAAGGAAATATTAAGATTAATCCACCACCACCTCCAGTAGTAACGCCACCTCAGCCTTCAAGTAAATATCAGGGAGTAAAGCATACTATCCTTGTAATGAGCGGAAAGGGTGGAGTTGGGAAAAGTACATTTTCTGTAAATCTTTCCGTAACACTTGCAAAAAAATTCAAAGTCGGACTTATAGATGCCGATATCAATGGCCCGGATGATCCACTTCTTCTTGGTATTTCCAAGGAAAAACTTGTAGCCAATGAGAAGGGAATCATACCTGCTTCAACAAAGTATGGAGTCAAGGTAATTTCCATGGCTTTTATGTTGCCGGATGATGGTACCGCAGTTATATGGAGAGGTGCCCTAAGACACAAGGCTATTCAACAGTTCCTTGAGGATGTATTCTGGGATAATGCAGACTATGTTATTCTTGATTTACCACCAGGAACTGGTGATGAGGCTCTGACGGTTTCCCAGCTTGTACCACAGGCAGATGGTATAATAATTGTCATCACTCCTCAGGATGTTGCTTTACTGGACGCCAGAAAAGCCATAGATTTTGCCTCAAAGCTGAAAATAAAGGTTATTGGCATGGTTGAAAACATGAGCGGATTTGTGTGCCCTCACTGTGGAAACACAACAAATATATTCAAGAGTGGGGGAGCCGAGGAACTTTGCAAGAGGCTTGGGATTCCATTTCTAGGAAGAATACCGATTCATCCAGAAATTGTAGAAAATGGAGATCTTGGAATACCTGCAGTCGAAATATCTAAGGAAATCAGAAATGAATTTGAAAATATCACCTCTAAAGTAGAAGAGATTCTAGAAAAATC
>JAJZYV010000277.1 GCA_021797955.1 Thermoplasmata archaeon | reverse complement strand
GACTTCTATTATTGCATATAGACCGGATTGCGATAGAATGATTACCAGAGATATGGCTCCTGGCCCGGCCAGTAGTGGTGTTGCAAATGGTACTATTCCCAGGTCGGGATTTTTGTAGGTTTTGCCAGTTGACTTTGGCCTGTCACCCTCCCTTACCATTTCAATTCCCATTATTAGTAGAATTATACCACCAGCAATTTGGATTGCTGCTATGGATATTCCCATAAGTTCAAGAAGAAGCGAGCCTCCTAATGTGAATAAAATCATAATGATAAGCCCATATACGAAAGCGTCCTTTGTCGCTTCCCTTTTCTCTAATTCTGAATAAGATGAGGTCATTGAAACAAAGAGAACCATTGATCCAATGGGATCTATTACAACAAACAAAGGTATGAATATTTTTGCAATGTCGAATAGATTTTTTATATCCATTCTCTGATATTATTATCTCAATATAATAGTTTTTTAGGTAAAGGTTGAAAAACCTCATATTGCAAATAAATAAGATTTTAAATTAGGATTAGATCAAGCCTGAAATGAAGGTTCTTATTCTGGGAATTGACGGATATATAGGCTGGCCCCTTGCACTGAGACTTATCGCCCGTGGGCATGAAGTGTCTGGAGCTGATTCCTTTTTCACAAGAGAAAGGGTCAGAGAAGTAAATTCTGACTCAATTACACCCATTCTTTCAATGGAGGATAGAATAGAAAAATTATATCAATTATGGAACAAAAAAATAGATTTCCATAAGGGCGATGTTAGCGATCCGGAATTTGTATATGATCTTATTAGAAAAATAAAACCTGAAGCTATAGTTCACTTGGCGGAACAAAGATCAGCTCCTTATTCCATGCTTGGATTAAAACAGGCAACAGATACCTTAACCAAGAATATGATAGGAACTTTGAATTTGGTTTATGCGATGAAAGACATAGTTCCTGATTCACATCTGTTAAAATTAGGTACCATGGGAGAATATGGAACTCCCAATATAGACATTCCTGAAGGCTTCTTCGAGATTGAATACAAAGGCAGAAGGGATTTCCTTCCATTTCCTAAATTTGCAGGATCATGGTATCACTGGAGCAAAGTACATGATACAAATAACCTGATGTTTGCCAATAAGCTCTGGAGTTTGAGGATAACAGATGTGATGCAGGGTGTTGTTTATGGTACAAGAACAAATGAAATAGAAGAGACGAAACTCTTCACAAGATTTGATATAGATGAGGTATGGGGGACTGCTCTAAACAGGTTCTGTACTCAAGCAGTTTTAGAAGAACCCATAACTCCTTATGGACGGGGACTACAGAGAAGAGGATTTTTGTCCTTGGAGGATAGTATAAATTGTCTTACTATCGGACTTGAAAACCCTCCTGAATACGGGGAATACAGGGTTTTTAATCAGTTTGATGAGCACTATTCGGTCAATGAACTGGCAGAGCTAACATCTTCAACAGCAAGAGATATATTACATAAAAGCGGCAAAATTGAACATGTAGAAAATCCTCGTATAGAGAAGGAAGAGCATTACTATAACCCAGAACATTCAAAGCTGAAAGCTCTCGGTTATGAGAGAAAGAGAGACCTTAAAGAAGAAATTATACTAATGTTAAAAGACATTGAAAATTTCAAGGCAAAAGCAGACACGCTAAGAAGTGTTATCAAACCTAAAACGGTGTGGAAAAATAGTCAAGGTCTAGGGAAATGAAATAAACATTAACCTAATGTTAATTTGTCTATTCCCTAAAAAATTTATAAATGACCGTTGAATCTGTGTTTAATGTCAATTAGGGAAATTTTGAGAAAACCCTTGCTCATTCGAGTACTTTCTCTATCAATAATTTTATTAGTGTTGGTATCGTTCTTCGGAATTGGAGTTGTTCCATACCACTCTTCAGAGCACTCCACATATAATCCAAGCACCGTTTCTACCAACTATTATAATCCTGTTAGCGAAAATCAATGGTCACCCATCACAGCAGTCGGACCTGGCCCAAGAGCCAACGCAAGTATGGCATATGGTTCGACAACAAGTGGGGTCATCCTATTTGGAGGAGAGGTCTTTAATGGGCCTAATATAACTTTTCTTAATCAGACATGGCAATATTACTCGGGAAACTGGATAAATCTTACTACTTCAAATGCACCGCCCGCAATGATCGGTGCTTCAATGCAGTATGATCCTTCAACTGGATATATATTGCTCTTTGGAGGAATGAACAAAACTTCCTATTTCAATCAAACGTGGATTTTTACAGGAAAGACATGGTCTGTTTTGAACTTTTCAACGCATCCTTCGTCCATGGCATTCGGAGCAATGAGTTATTCCCCTGCTCTAAACGCCATAATTCTTTATGGAGGAATCGGACCAAATGGATATCTTAACTCAACATGGGAGTACAAGAATAAGTGGATAAATATTACAACAGACAGTAAAAAAATGCCTTCCATGGAAGGATCTGAAATGGCGTATGATTCAGCTGGTTATCCAATAATGTTTGGAGGTTACAATTCTGAGGGTTATTCTGATACCACGTGGACAATGAGCAGTTCAATGGCATGGACTCCAGTCAAAACAATAAACAACCCTGGAGGCAGAGCCTTTGGGGAATTAAAGTTCTATCTTCTGGACAATGAGACAATTCTGTTTGGTGGTGTAAACTCAAATGGGCCGGTTTCTGGAACATGGGAATTTAATTCTTCTTCCAATATGTGGATGGAAGGTCAATTGAGAGGATCAGAACCTAATGTATACTATGGACAGACAATGGCACGTTACGAGGCAAATTCAACCCTAATATTGTTTGGTGGTTCAATGGGAACACAAACTTTCTCATCTACATACTCATTTGCAAATATTACTGAATACTATGTTGTATTCAAAGAATCCGGACTGCCTTCATCTGCAGAATGGGGAGTTCAACTAGGCAATACGTTCGTGAATTCTACCTCAAGTGATATAAGCATTTTAGCACCTACTGGAACTCAGTGCTACAACATTACTATGGTTCCGTCAGGATATCAAACGTCCCAAATGAGTGGAAACATAACGGTCTACTTCGAAGAGCTTAATGAGACTATTACATTCACGAAAATACCCGGTTTGGTCTATTACTTCTATGGAGCTTTTGCAGGTGTGGGATTAGTTGTTCTTGCCTTGATCGTCACAGAGGTTATGAGAAAGATGGGTAAGAAGTGAGACACTTCTAATGCAGCAACTCTTGCAATAAACTTTGTACTTCAAAGTAGATGTTTGAATAATTTTGATTAAGAAATCTCTTTGAATAGTATATTTAATAATAATTAGATTAAATACCTTCTAATACGGCTTAAACTGTATGATATCTGTTCTAGTTTTATCCATATTTACCTGCTTCCCTTTAAAATTGTAACTACTTAAAAAATGTGTTTCGCTCTCTTCTATTCCCCAAATCAATTGAGTAAATTGCTCAAGAACCTATGTTATGAAACCGTGTTCTGATTTGGATCGATTTCATACCTTTTGCCATTATAGTACATCCTCGAAGCTATTTCAAAAAATTTTAATTCATTAACCAATCAGGAAAAGTGCAGATAAACAATATCAGAGTGATTTTACGTCTATTAATAGTGTCGTCATCACTAATTTTTGCGCCTGTTTTTGGAAGTGAGAGCAATATTCACGCAATGACAATGTCTTCCTCATCGAATGTGATTAGT
>JAJZYV010000276.1 GCA_021797955.1 Thermoplasmata archaeon | reverse complement strand
TCCGGATTCTGATGAATAGAACGGCATTGCTATTTCATAGAATTTAGGTGTATACTGTCTGAGCCCACTTGATGCGTTTGCATACTGCACGAAATAGTGCGGGTTAGCATAGAATTTCTCGCACTGAGACGGTATGATTTCTCCATTTGGTATTCCGTAATTGTTTGTTACCATGAATGGTCCAGTACCGACGAGTCCTGGAACCGCACCCGTTGAGACACTCCATCCAAGATTCCATGAATAATATCCCTCACTCTGGTTAACTACTGTTGTGTTTGTTGTGCAGTTCCATAGGCCAACGTCATTGAAATTATGGTATCTCCAGATATGATACGGAAGGATATCATTTGTCAACGAATCTGGCAATATCAGGAGTGTTTGCTTTGTGACAAAGACTTTCACTGAAAGGTTACCGTTAGGTATGACATTGACAACATTTGCCCAAATACCAAAACCAGCCTCCATCCTCCAGGAACAAACAACATCTGCGGACTGCAGATAATAAGTTAACATCTTTGTCGGCTTGTAGGATTTGAATGTATGGGTTGTCAAATTGCTAGCATTATAGTAAGTTGTTACATTCGAATACATATAGGACTGGGTTGCATTTGCAGCGGTCCAGTCAGTCCACTGTACATTTGGCCTCAAGTTTATGGTATAAATGTACGAATAATTTTCAGTTGAATTTGTTACAACGTCAAAAGTTGTGTTGTTTGTGGTAACATGCGTAACTGAATAATTAGTTGCAAGCCATGGAATAGTCGTGCCGTTCGGCAGATCGGTGAACATCGAATCGTATATTTCATCAATTGCATAAACGTCGCAGTACGTATTTGCCGGGAAATAGTTCAGTGTGTTGACGTTACAGTCGATACCCATGTAGAAAGTACCATTGGTATATCCAGGCTCATGGTACGTGTTTGTTGGGTACGTCCAATTAGCCGTAGTTGTCGTAAACGACCTCGCTGACGAAGCGCCGTTGACTGTTGACGCCAAGCTATTACTATAGCTCTTCACATTGCTACTAGACACATTCCCTGCTCCACTGACCAAGGCAAAAGCGGTGCCCACCATCAGTACAGACAGGAAAATAGATATCACTATTTTTCTGTGATCCATGCCAACCACATACTAATTAATGTTTATAAATATTTCTAAGGTCCGGAATCTGATGGAAGCAATAATAATACTTGATCGTTAAGTAACACAAGAAATATAGAATCACCAATTAACCGGATAATTTATGATCAATCATCTTTCATCTGAACGATCGCGAAACGGTGGTACATGATTTATGACGAATATTATTAACAATTTCTCAATTCGCAATAAATTGAACCTTAAAATTCTCTACCTTTAGCCAAACCTATTTCTTTAATCTTAACCGATTGGAGGTAAAGTATAAAATAAACATTTCCTTTTAGGTTCAGAGATGAAATTATCTGCATTCAAGAAAGAAATCTTCTGGATTATCGTTAATTTTACTGAAATAATATTGGTTCTTCTTCTTTATGAATACTTTTATAACAGTATAACACCCAAAGAACTGACTGCATTTGGATCAACTATCCAATGGGCCGCATCAATTAGCTATCTCATCTTTATTTTTTCAATTGTTGCAATACTGGTCCAGGGAGTAATCTTTGCCTTAAAAATTGTATCCGTTGTTCTTAAACTAGATCAGGCGAACTAATGCTTCACATTTGATACATAAAAGTTCAGTGGCTGATGTCTGGTTAAATATTTTTGAAAATAGCACATAGAGTTTAGTAATATTTATCATATAATAGAGGCTGCCTTATTAAGTCACAGTTACAGTAATAATTAAACCCCCTGGATTATTGCGGAAAAAACAAAAAATTTATCCCGCAGGCTTTCTGAAATCAAGATCATGCTGCATTCTATTTATGTTCACAAGAGTTGCCTCGTCGGTCTCGAAGCGAAAACCAGATTTTGAATATATAACTAGAATGTCCTTTCTATCATTTTTTTTCCATGGAAACTCCGAAGCCTTTCTAATCAGAGAGGTTAGATCATCTCTTTCAACAGGCTTATCTGACCAGACTGCTGACATAAAATAAACTTTTGAATCCTCGTTACTGACTGCAACACCATCTATTTCGATGTCCCTGTTCCACCACTGACCAATAATAGTTTTATGGTTGTAATTTACACCTGATATCATGGAAAGGTGCTGCAGGGCAATTTCGGAGAAGACTGGGGCAACAAAATCATTTAATCCTGCCATAATGAAAGATACTGTAGTTTCGTAGTTTCCGAGCAGAAGATCATTCCTGTATTGTGAAACAAATTTGAACCAGAATCGGTTGAAATTATCTTCTATGAAATATTTGAAATTTCTGCCATGCACGGAATCAAGTACCGGTCTCTTCTTTTCGATCAGACCATTGGGATACAACACCTTCGATATTATATTCGATATCTCCTCCCTTTCTCCACCCATGGATTTTGCAATTTCCTCAGATGTAAATATTCCCTTTGATATCATTTCCAGAATGGATTTAGCCTTGTTCATATATTTACCCATGTCGCTTATCCTTTTCAGTGGCAGGTCAAAGAGATAGCCCCCTGGATACAGTATTTCACTTTTAATTCTATCCACCAGGTATCCTTCCCCAGAAATTCTCGATAATGTTAGAGGATATTTCCCAAACACGGCGTATGTTGCAACAGCATCTTTTGGAAGAAAACCCGCCATTAAGGGAAGACTGTCTTTGTACTGGATATAACTTAAATTGATAACCAGGTCTGGAAGAACGCTATCAGGCTTATCCCTTCTTGAAATTGAATCAAAAACGCTTGAGACAGGTGAGATGAGCACTATCATCAGATTAGCCGAAACATTCAGCCCGAGCCACCACATCCTGAAATCATGTATAAAAGAAGGCTCAAATCTCTGTACAAAATCGAATTCATCTATAACAACGAGAAGCCTGCTTAAAACTGCCATCTCCTGGAGGACAAGAAATAGATCCCTTGGGGTTTCCGGTTCCTTGCGATTGATATTACTGTCATATCTTTTAACCTGAATCCACAGGTTATGGACCAGGTCTCTCTGATTATATCCAGTAGGCACCAGGTAGATATATCTCGTTTGTGGTATAACCTGCTTAAGGAGTTCAGTTTTTCCAGAACCGTGTGGGCCAAAAACTATTACAAGTTGTTTGTCGCCCCTTGCATAAATCTGCTTTAACCTGGAAATCTCATTCAATCTGTTCAGGAACATCTGATAATATACAATGCGCAAAGAGAATATCATACTTTCGATGGAGCCTGACTTTCGAAAACCTTCAAATGCCAATTTAGAAAGGGATAATTTCAAAGATGTAACCTATTGGAATTTTCCTTAACATTCATAGAAAAAATGAAAAAGGATGTGAAGACTATTTTTTAAAAATTTTATTCAAAATAAAGGATCTTGACTGCATATTGAATCTATGAATGAACATTAATAGAAGCCAAATGTTACGACGAATAAGACGGTGAAATTA
Source organism: Thermoplasmata archaeon (assembly GCA_021797955.1). Next base: position 191 of record JAJZYV010000276.1, on the reverse strand, counting down.
TTTTATTGAGTATACCTTTCTCCTCATATCGTGCAGATCTGGTCTCTCATGGATTCTGCCATCAGTAATCAGGTTACTAAGGGCATTCTGGATAGTCCTTCTTGAAAGGCCCGTAATGCCTGCTATTCTTCCCTGATCCATAGGTCCGTTTTGCTGTAAAAGAAAAAGTATGAATTTGGATGCAGGCCCAC
>JAJZYV010000275.1 GCA_021797955.1 Thermoplasmata archaeon | reverse complement strand
AGGTACTTCCTTAGCGGGAAAAGCATTACACCTGGCTTGAAGTACCTATCTTGATTAGACGACATAACTTTCCCCCTTCATAGCCTGACCCAGAGAGACCCACGGTTTTTCCATCCCATCATAATCTGAGATCAAGTATATATCGATTTCTTGAGACAATTTCCAAAACTGCATGAGCATATTTCCTTTGCCAGAAGCCCGAATTATCTCCGGAAAGCAGATTGCAATTATTCTCAGACACTCTTCTCTGGTAAATTCGCCTCTGGAATTTCTTTCGGCCGGAATCAGAGATACTGGATCATGCTCGCACTCGATCTCCTTCTCTATGTTGTCATTTAAGTGCATATGCCTCTATCCCCATCTTTTCTGAAATAATTCATACGTCTACGTGGCATGCCTTTTGAATTTCTCGCCGTTACTTAAGGGCATACTATCGTGCAAAGGGCTGGGGATTTCATAATAGCACATCACTCAGCCAGTCTGGTATTGGTGCTAGAGATAATCTAACCCCGCTCGCTTGATGCCAAGTTTATCATATATGTGATCAGAACTAATTATCTCACCCTCACACAATGAGGCGTGGAATGAGTCAAATACCCCCACGCCTTCATGATCGATTAGGTGAGCCGCGGCTAAGGCGCTCTGCTTGCTGGAACCTCTCAACTCAGCAATGGATAGTACACTGGATATCATGCTTTCTACTGGAATTCCTTTCCTGACACTTACCAGTGCGAGTTCGACCAAAGTTAGGATGGATGTGTAGATCTTTCCCTCATAACTTTCCAGTGCTTTCATGGCCCAGTTGTTCAACCTGTCACTTGAATTCGAAATTGCGAAAAAGAAATCTGTGTCAGCGTATGGCAACTTTATCTTATCTCCCCATGCCTTCTGCCCACTCTTTCTTCAGCTTCCTTGTGAGCCTCTTCCTCCGCCAATCTCTTAAGGTCTCCAGCGGTTAACTGATCTAATCCGAGTTTTTGCCCCCACTTTCTTAACTCAGCAACAGGATCCTTGGGCTTAGGGATTAGCAGAATCTCTCCGGACAACTTTACGACAAAGAATCTATCACCATATTTCTTTTTTGTTTCCTGCCCTATGTTGATTCTTCCCCTCTCATCCAATCTTGCTTCTTCTATCATGATGGTATAATGAGGTAAGACATGCTAATTAAGGTTGTGGGAAATAACATACATCTGTGGGAACAAATTAACCAAATCCCCGCTGGACTGTTGCAAATATAAAATGTTGGAACTAAACTGGAAAACGGAAGCTAGGAATGGGTTGCTACCTATTTTAAAAACTTATATAATCATAAAATAATGGATCTGTCAGGATTTGCTTAATGTTTTAAGGGAATACTGCACATAATGGACAATTCTCGTTGCAATTATGTGTTAGGCATGTCAAAGATCACGTACCAAAGTGAACAATACGTCTGTGAGGCTTTGCAGCGGATCAGCCTATTAAATCATCATATTTAAATATCACAATGTAATAATGTCAACCATGAAAAAAGTTGGCATAATGATTGATGACGGGTTCCATGACCTAGAACTTTGGTTGCCTTATTACAGATTTAAGGAAGAGGGCGTGGATTTTGATATTTTAGGCTGGGAGAATAGGGACTACAAAGGCGTCTATGGACTGGATTCTATCAGGCCGACCCAGCTGTTAGGCGACGGGAAAAATGACCATGATCTGATCTATATTCCAGGAGCTAAATCTCCAGAAAACCTGCTTAAGCACCCAGGGACCGTTGACCTGATAAAGACTTTTTCCTCAGGTGGTACGTCATTTGCAACAATCTGTCACAGTCCTTTGCTGCTGGGGGAAGCGGGGATGTTAGATGGCAAGGAAATCACTGGCCACCCATCGATCGAGACAGAACTCATAAAGTGGCACGCAAAATATGTAGACAGTCCCGTCGTTAGAACTTCCAAGAATATCATTTCGGGAAAGACGCATTTCCAGATCGCACAGTTCATGCCAGAAATTCTCAAAATAATAAGGGAGTGACTTTATTGACCGGCATAGGCCTCAAGACGATCCTGTTTCCTGTATTCGTGATTATCGCAATTATCCTCGGCCTGGTACTTGCAATACATCTGCCAATCGCGACAGGTCCGATCTCGACCTATGGGATACCATTTGGCCTCTTTTTCATGATATATCCGGCGATGACCAAGATTCGTATGAACGAGTTGGGAAGAAGTTTCAGGGAGGCAAAAACTATCGGTTTAATGGTGTTTTTGAACTATGCTATAGCACCGTTTCTTGTGGCGGGCCTTGGTTATTTTTTCTTCTATTTCGTTTTCCTCCACTTCGGGCTGCTTAGCCCTGCGGTAACTTCACAGGTCTTGGTAGGGATAATCCTGCTGGGTGTCGCTCCCTGCATAGCAATGGTCATGGTATGGACGAATCTCGCTCATGGGAACATGTCCAAGGCGGTTTCCTTCGTAGCCTGGAATTCCATTATACAAGTAATAACCACACCGTTCCTTGTTTACATTCTTGCAAGGACATCCGTTGTCATAAGTCCGTATTTGATCCTTGAAAGCGTTCTTTTGTATCTTGCTATTCCACTAATCGCCGGCATTCTCACCAGGAGAGTTTTACAGAAGAAGGCCTATTTCTCCAAAGTGTTGAATACTCTTGGAACGGTTCAGACACTAGCCCTTTTGTTTACTATTCTTGTAATATTCTGGAGCGAGGGAAAGGGCATTATTTCCTACCCGTCGCTGATATGGATGGTTGGGGTTGTAATGGTCGCATTTTATTTCGTCCTCTTTCATGTCGGTTATTTCACAGCGAGGAGGGCCAGGTATGACTACCCAGACTCCACGGCTATTGGATTCACAGTTTCGGCAAGAGATTTCGAGGTAAGCATAGCAATTGCGGTGGCAGCCTTCTCGTCATATCCGTACGTTGCTGTGACTACGGCAATAGGACCACTGCTTGAAATTCCATTAATGTTATTCCTGGTATGGATACAGCTGGGAAGAGAAAGCAAGCACAAAGTGGTTAGAATACAGAGAGCTGGGGTGACTGCAAAATGACGGAAGATGCCAAAGCGTGTGAAATAAAGTCTATTGGTCCTGTTAACGTCGATGATTGTGAGGAGATGTCCGAACTTCTCGGTGTTCTGGCCAATAAAACAAGGCTCACAATACTGTCGATCATGTTAAGATATGAAAGCGTGTGCGCCTGCGAGCTTCAACCCGCTCTAGGAATGCTACAGCCCACTGTAACCACGCATCTTCAGAAGCTCTATAGTGCTGGTCTCCTGAATAAAAAGAACGTCTGGAGGTATACCTATTACTCTATCAGGAAAGAATACAAAGAGCTCTTAAGAAACACACTTGAAAGCAGTAATGTAGAACCTGCTGGTATAGATTACATGGAAAAAACGGAAAAGAGAAAAATGTGAACGCGATCTGAAAACGAGAAGGGGTTTCGCAGAAAAGGGCAGGCGAAGGGAAAGTTGGCGGATTATCCGAGCATGTCAGGAACTATCTTATCCTCTGCACTTTTCTATATGGTTCTCCTCCTTAACGTATCTTTTAATCAGCACGCTGGTATCAAAATAGACGCAAGATACGTCCACACTTCATCTTTCTCGCTTCCATCTCTAACTCAATTTTTCCACCAGATCCAGCCTATTCCTATCGACATCCTCTCCACTTATGTATCCACAATCAAGGTTGAGTTCCTTGCATGG
>JAJZYV010000274.1 GCA_021797955.1 Thermoplasmata archaeon | reverse complement strand
GTTTTCTATAACGAACCTTGTTGTTAGCCTGCCCTCCACGCTATCCTGAAAATCAGTACCGAAATAAAGCGAATCAAGGACTGCTATAGGTTGCGCACCCATGCATAGGATATCTCTCAGGATTCCCCCAACACCAGTTGCAGATCCTCCATACGGTTCCACGGCACTGGGATGGTTGTGGGTCTCCATCTTTAGTACGTATGCATATTCTTCATTGAATCCCATAACCCCTGCATCATCTTCCATCTGGAGTATTGTGTTTTCTGTTCTGAGGTTCTCAAAATATTTCTTCAGGTATAATTTCGAAGACTTATAACAGCAATGTTCACTCCACGCCTGCCCCATTGCCTGCAACTCCACATCTGTCGGCTCCCTGCCCAGATCAAGAAAATAATTTTTTAGCCTGATCATCTCTTCCAGATTCAAGGATAATCCAAGTTCCTCACTTAATGCAGATAGTTTCTCGGTACTCAGGGAACTGATTAAAATTGTGTTATTCATTATTGATCCTTCAATAAAATTCATAGGACTTCTTCGACAATCTTAACTGTGAAACTGTTGATAACAGGGTTTATCAGTATCTTGGAGGCGATATCCCTGGCGACTTCAAGACCGTGTTCGTTATCGCCTGCGATTTCAACTTGATAAATTTTATAAATTTTCAGGCCCTCAACGCTGTCGTAACCCAGAATTCCTAAATTATGAAAAAGTGTTGAGGCTTCAGGATCTTCAACTCCCTCAAGATATCCAATCTCAATGCGAAGCTTAACCATAGAAAGCGATGCAATCACGGAATTAAAGCTTTCAGTTTTGCTTGACTGAATGTATCGTGTCTATTATTGGTTTAAGGGTCAAGAAAACATCAGAAGCTTTTTCAACAACAGTCCCTGTAACAATTATATCTGCCCCAGCCTTCGCAATATGCTCTGCTGTGTTTGCATTCCTTATCCCTCCCCCAACTATCAGCGGTATACTGAGTTTTTCCTTTGCCTTTGATATCACTGCTGTCGAAACGGGCCTGTCAGCGCCACTTCCGGCCTCGAAATAAACGAGCTTCATCCCGAAATATTCAGCTGTCAGGGAATATTGCAGTGCCGTTGTTGTATCTTCCCTGTCTATTAGCATGGCATTTCCAACCCTTCCAGCGGTCATTCCTGGCTGGAAAATTAAATATCCCATTGCAATTTTTTCGATACCCATCCCGTTTAGAAAAAGGGCAGCTTTCTTTTGGTGACCCACAATAAATTCTATATCTGCAGAATTTAAAAGCGACATGAAATAAATAGCATCAGCCCTTTTTGAAATCATGCTTGATGAGCCCGGGAAAAGAATAATTTCCAAACCTATTTTCTCCTTCATCAATTTTATTGATTCGTCAAGCACCGTGGAAGAGATTTCAGTTGAACCTCCCAGCATTATGAAATCTGTACCGGCTTTTTCAGCCTGGCAAGCTATCTCAGCACTGCCTTCGGGACCGGATGTTGCAGGATCAATCAATGTCATATGTATTTTCTTTACCAACAATTTTTTCATAATATTTTCATAAACGGTCATGTCAACCCTCCCACTGCAAATGAAATAAGTCCCAGTATCATTGAAAGTTTTGAAAATTCCTGTGCCTTCTTTACGTTTCTGAACTGAATAAATGCGGTGACGCCGAATAAAACATCACAGAAAAACACCGGAATCAGGTAATAAACGGAAAATAGCCCCGTATAGTATGGCACAAAAGACAATATTACTGCGGTTGAAATGAATACGGCAGAAAGTGAGAGAGCTGCCCTTCGCCCATATCTCTTTGGAAACGTCAATCTGTCAAAATCTCCCTGTATATCCTCAACGTCCTTAATAAGCTCCCGGGAAGTATTGGACAAGGTTGCAAGAAAGAAAAGAATTATCATCCTATAGAAGTGACCGACCACTATTCCTCCAAATACAAAAATAAAACCTACTAGAATGCTAATAATCAGATTTCCCGGCAATCCGGATCTTTTAAGGGAATATTCATATGAAAAGAGAAGAAGTTCAGCAATTACCACAAAGAGGGCGGAAAGATAGGATATGAAGATAAGCGCAATGAGTATGGATGCTATGTATGAAATGACTATAGAAATTTTTGCATTCTTTAGGGAGATTTTTCCGGTTACCAGTGGGCGATCTGGATGGTTGGTTTTGTCAGTTTCGATGTCGAATAGATCATTCATGGCGTTTCCGCCGAGCATGACCAATATGACGCACAATGATGCGAATGTGAGAATAACCCACTCTGAAACTACTCCTGTTCCGAGAGATATCAGTCCCGAAATGAAAGTGGCAAAGATTGCCATTAGAGCGTTTGCGGGTCTTAATAGCTTAACCCAAGGATTCATTGTTAAGGGTCAATTCTAAAGCTCTTATAATCCTTATTGAATTTGAAACATTCAGCGTTGTTGTTAAAAATAAAATAGGAATCAGAGTAAAATGTTTTGGAAAAAACGATTCCTCTGTAACGTTTGAACATTACAATTTATCTGTTCTATCCCTTGCAATATAACGTAACTAAATTTGTGGCATATTCAAAAAGCTCTATAAAATTAATGTTCTAATAGCACCCATAAATTATTGAAAAATTGGTTGGGAAGAGATTACTTCTTCTTCCTGATCATGAACACTGCTGAACCCACAATTATCACTGCAACCGCTGCTCCAATTATTCCGTAAAGTTCCACGCCTGATATACCTGAAGGAGATTGTTTCGATGGCGATGAAGAAGAGGTGAATGTGATTGTTACTGTCTTGGAGTGACCATTAACTATTACTGTACTGTTGGAAGCATTGCAATTTGTATTGTTGGTTCCCATCCTCCGTCTCAAATTTCAGCGAAACAAGAGGTGCCATGTTTGTTTCAAAAGTGTAAGGTAAAATTTGAGGTTGTGGCTTTACAGCCAAGTTATATTTCTTCTTACAAATTCGGTGATGCAGTGTCAGAGTCTAATGACATCTGTCTTGAAGTCAAGGCTCAAGCCTAACATTTGAAGAATTTCTACGCCAATGATAGCTGGAAAATCGATGTTATCAAGGATTATAAATTCAAGTTCAGAAATCATAACTCCGTTCAGTGTTAAACTCTCGAATGTTAATGCGCCATGCAGTTCTGCAGATGAAAAGCCGGAATTGAAACTGGAATCTCGCTGTAAGATACAAATCCAAGTTGGACAGGTTCAAGTCTATTGGGAAGTATTTTACTGATATAATTCCCCTCAGCCCCGGAATCTATCAGTGCATTCATCTTGAGCACTTTATTAGTTCCCCTGATCTCAATGTTGTTGATTATTAGTCCCATGCAAGAATGCAGCCCTATGTTGGATTTTCTCGGAAAGACTCAACTTTGCCAGTTTCATCATCAATTAGCAATACTGCCATGATGCCAGTCTTTTGTTTCCTGTCGTCTATTTCAATATCTCTTGAATAGACAACCACAACGTTCCAGTACCTATTCAAAAACTTGGCTGATGCAATTCTCACGGGCCCGTTTATACCAAGGTCTTTGAGGTGTTTTTCAACAGTTTGCCTCACATCCTTAATGTCCATCTGCATGGTCGAGTGCATTTTCACTGAATCATAAACAGATAATAAAAGTTCTTCCTGACAATTCTCTAAACTTATCACGGTGAGCGGGAAAACCAACGACTTCAGTCGTTGGATGAAAGCGAACACAACATTTGATAACCACAATTCAA
>JAJZYV010000273.1 GCA_021797955.1 Thermoplasmata archaeon | reverse complement strand
GTAACAGGACGCCGACAATAGGAAGGATGATGATGCCAAGGTTTGGAAATCCACCCATCAAGATATAGGCAAAAATGTCAGCTTCAAAAGCGAAGACAGTTGCAATCAGGTATACTATTCTGGTGTTTTCGCCGTGGGAGTATTTGAAGAATGAATAGGCAAGTAAAGCGTCCGTTTCATCTGGAGATAGTGTTTCTGTTAACGAATCAAGCAAAAATATCTTCCTTTCCTTTAGCGTGATAGCAATCTTTTTCCGGCGGAAATCTGTAAACTGAGAAAGATAGACAGAGGGAATACCTTTGTCGTTGCTTTCAAGCATTGTGGCTATCCTTTCAGTCAGTTCCGCACTGTAAACCCCACTGGGAAATGTCGGGCCAGCCTTTGTCTTCAAATAATGGGCAATGGCGTATGAAGCAGCAAATATGGACCCGGTTAAAATTACGATTCCGATGACCTGCTTTTCCAGCAGTGATGGTAAATATACAAGCGTTGACACCAAGGTTGCTACAGTTCCCTCAAACAGGTATAATGCTAAGAATACGGTAGTTCTGGACTTTATGCTGTTTCTCAGTAGCCACACCTCAAGATAAGAAGAAACCAGAAGTGAAGACCATATGACGGGAAGAAGATAGATGAGCTGAAGCAATCTGCTTTCACCAACCCCTATTAGAATGATCAGTGGGATACTCATTGGTATACTGGCAAAATTGTCTGGACTCCTTCGCATTATGTTTGAAACGTTTAAATTATATAAACATTGGTTCAGAAGCTATGGCGACACCTATATTAGATTAACGAGGAATACAAAAGGGGGTGGAACTCCCGTTAGAAAATGATATACATCCTTTTGATTGCTATAGGTGTTTCCCCTAATTTTGGTTCTTTTTTGACGTTTATGTTGATAATGGTAGTTCAGTCCTTATATCTGGCAAGCGTATATGCAAAGAAGAACGGTATGATCATCCATAAAATGCCGGCTATTATGAGGGTTGGGCTGATGATTCCGTATGCAGCAGGGTTGATTGTCTCAGCACCAAAAAGTCCGAACTTATCTGTAAACATTGCCTGCACCAGACTTGAATATCCGGCGGGGCTTGCATAATCAAAGGCAATGTTTGCAAGAATATATGCAGAGGTGCTTGACGATACATTCAGGGCAGAAAGTACAGCTACAGGTATAATTCCCCAGAACAGATCAAAAACTATAAACACTCCTATGGAACCCCCAAGCAGTGTGCTTTGGGATTTCACAACATGTGAAAAGAAATAAACAATGGCCAGAAACGCAGTACCCTCAACGACATACGTCCATAGAAAATACAGGCTGAAATAAACTGAAAGATACATACCAAAGTAGTGGTGTATTATCAGGGAGGAAAAAATCACTGATAACGTCACTGCTATTATTATAGCTATCACATTGGATGTAAATCTGGAGATGATGACACCTCCTCTGGTTACTGGTCTTTTCATCACGGATTCAAGCACACCGCTTGTCCGGTCCCTGCCATAGGTCAGATACCCCGCAAATATTGCAAGGATTGGAATCAGAAAACCCAGTATTTGGGAAGTTCCCGAAAATACAAGAATCTGTAGGGAGCTCTGTGTCATGGGCACATAATCTGTAAGCGGCCCTATAACGTAAACATATTGCGGCTTAATCATAGAGAATACCTGAAAAACGTCACTATTATTCTTTGCCACAACTGCATAAGTATTATTTATATCTCCATAGGTTACACTTGGGAAAAAGGATTTAACAACAAAATTTGACGCATTGAATTTAAACGAATAATTTTTTGCAGCAGAGTACTGAGATTCCCCAATAGAGTAATTTGAAACATAAATTCCAATCTGCGGTGCTGATGATCCGTTACTGCCTACATACAGCATCAGGAAGCCTAAACTGCTGGTGTTATACGGATTCACGATCCCGGGAATCACGCTGAAACCGGAAAACCTTTCCTTTGGATCAACTTGATATTCTGTCTGGGTAGTTGTTTTTGAGCTCCTCAAAGTAGAATAGGTATAGTTAACGCTAATAACAATTGATGATTTAGAGGTATTTACTTGAAATGTTGCATTGGCAAAGCCCTTCAAACCTGTTTTTACCGAATGAAAGGTGCCATTATATTCAAAATGTGCAATCACTCCGCTGGATGGTTCTCCATATGCATTATGAGCAAATCCCACCATTGTGATATTTGTACCTTTAATATAATAACCGTAGTTTAAGCTTGACTTAGCAAAGATTGAAGGAGGTGAGTTGAAAGTAACAGAAGACTCATAGGCCAGTAGCGAGGAAAAGCCAACTATGGCTATGATAAGAATTATAACAAACTTACTTGTCAGTGTTCTCCTAATTTCGTAAATTATTGGTTTTATCGATCATCACCTATCAATTTGAAAAAGAACTCCTCAAGACTTTCCCCCATCGGGTTGAATTTCCTCAACCTGAAACCTGATTTCATGAGTTCTTCTGAGATGTCAACGATCCTTTCATCACTTATTGTCAAGTTTCTCACAGTCAATTCATTACCAGATACTTCAACGTCACCATATTTCTCAAGCAACTTTTCACATTCAATACTATAATTATCTACAACTATATGGAGAACGGTATTTCCAAGAGATTTCATTTCAAATCTGCTTAGTACCCTTATCAATTTCCCATGATCTACTATGGCCACTCTGTCCGCAAGATCCTCTATCTCGTTCAATATGTGGGATGACAGAAGGATGGCTTTTCCTTCTTTCTTCATCCCAAGAATAAGTTTCCTTACGAAGAGAACCCCCTCTGGATCGAGACCATTTAGGGTCTCGTCAAAAAGAATATTTTGTGGATCCCCAATAATTGATTCCGCGATCGCAAATCTCTTCTTCATTCCCTGAGAGAAGTTCCTCAACTTCTTGTCAACATGTTCTGACAATCCAACATTTTCAAGCAGCTCGTTGATTCTTCTTTCAACGTTAATGTCTCCAAATCTGTAAAATCCCGCATAGTACCTCATAAGTTGAAGTGGTTTCGCATTCATCTCAAAATTTGGTTGTTCTGGAATCCACCCAACGCCTTCCTCTGCCTTAATCTTTTCACTTACAATATCAAAGCCATCAACTGTTATTTTGCCAGATGTGGGAATTATTATTCCAGAACACATTCTTATTGTAGTGGTTTTTCCTGCTCCGTTTAAACCTACAAGACCGAGAATTTCCCCATCTCTCAAATCTAGTTTAAGATGATCAACTGCAAGCGCAGTCTTTGATGAAAATGATTTACTTACCGTCTCTATGTTTATCATTCAACTCCCCCTGAAATCCCCTCCATCAGAAAAGGATAATTAACCTAACTGCAAACACCTTCACATGCATTAGAAATTAAGGCTTAAGTCTTGCCATGGGTGATTTCCTCCCCCAGCTAACGCAGGGGGCTTCCCGTTTCAGCGACCGGAGTTACCATTGCTGGTAGAGCTTCAATTGTCAACGCCAATCAACTTTTTTCCAAAAACGCCAATTGAATATTTTCCACCCGTATTTAGATTTTCTTTCACTCCTTTTTCACCTCATTTATTATGACATTTCCAGTTCTTTTACGATCTTTCAGTCTGTATGATTCTCCTCTTATGTTCACAACATTGCAATGATGCAGAATACGATCAAGGACAGCAGATGCCATGACAGAATCGCCAAGTACCTCACCCCATTCTGAGAACGATTTGTTTGAGGTGTATATGG
>JAJZYV010000272.1 GCA_021797955.1 Thermoplasmata archaeon | reverse complement strand
TTACAACGAAGAGATCGGCAGGATAGAGATGCACCTTGTCTGCACCAGGGTTTTCAGCATGAATCTTGACGGCGCCATCATACGCTTCTTCAAGGGAGAGGAGATACACACAGAGAACTCATATAAATACACGCCAGATGAGTTCAATGAGATGCTTTCAAGATCCGGGTTTACCGAACCAGAACGGCTAACGGACAGCAGGCAGTACTATTCCATATTTATCGCCAGAAAGCCATGAACTTTTGGCTGGGTTCGACAAACAATATTTCGCTTATAGTGTTCGTTAAACAAGGGAATCCAGGAAGAAGATCATTAATATCTCATGGTGCACTTACAAGTGGGATAACATGTCCCACTCATTTTATGGCATAGATCACATACAGCTTGCAGCTCCAGATGGTTCCGAGGACCTTGAGAGAAAGTTCTTTCACGACATGCTTGGTATGGAGGAGATTGATAAACCAGGCAACCTGAAAAAAAGAGGCGGGTTGTGGTTCAGGTGCGGCGAACACCAGATACACATCGGTATCGAACATGACTTCAAGCCCGCGAAAAAGGCACATCCTGCAATCAGAGTAAGGGACATTGAAAGCCTGAAGGAACTCCTATCCACTAACGGTATTCCTGTTGATGAAGGAGAAAAGCTCCCTGGTGCCAAGAGGTTCTACGTCAGCGATCCATTCGGGAATCGCATAGAGTTCCTGGAATGGACAGAATGATCTATTTTTGTCATCTCTGTGCCTAATTATCGTTTGCAGTGCTGGATAGCCCCCTTAGATCTGGATGCTGAGTATAATTAAGCTGAAATGGCAAACTAACACATAGGGTCACTTGCACTCAGTAAGGACATTCTCATCATGCATTGCAGCGGAAATAATGCAGAAATGGACTGATAATCATCAGGTTCAGACATCTCCCAAGCCGTACCAGTTCCTGCATTCATGTCGGCTAGAATTATCCATCCTGTTACTCTAAATACAAGAGGAGATCCTTGACCGATTGTATTGTTCTATAGGGCTGCTCTTCATATGGATTCTTCACGTTGCTGAGATTGACCCAGAATCCCTTTATCCCGATTCTTTGCGGGGAAATTACGTCCCAGAGTATGTTGTCTCCAACCATCCAGGCATTTTCAGGTTGAACCACTTCGAGGGATTTAAGGGCAAGCCTGTAAATCCTCTCATCTGGTTTACCGTATCCTATCTCCCCTTCCACTAACAACGTTTCAAATATCATGTCCAGGCCGAATTTTGTAATCTTTGCTCTCTGTGTTTCTCTCGCACCGTTTGTTATCAACGCAAGATGTATCCCGGCATCCCTTAACCGAAAAAGAGTGTCAATTGCGCCCGGTATCAATGATACGGTCTGTTCACGAATCTCGGTGCATCTATCCGCTATGCCCTCCGAAAGCGGGTTGTCATGAATTCCCAGATCGGAGAATGTCATCCTTGCAATCTCCCTCCTGGATTCTATGATGTTCCTTATCCATCTGGCACTTCTGGATTCATCAGACCAGAACCATTCAGCCTTCTCCAGTATCCTTTCAACCAAATTATCAGGGTCTATGTTCCCAGGAAGATTGGGGCAATCTTTGACAGCCAGTCTCCAACCTCTATCCCTCGAGATATTGTAGTCAACCAGGGTACCGTCCATGTCGAATAACACGGCTAAAGGCAACTTTTGTCCCATCTTCATGCGCTATATCCGGCAAAATAGTTAAAGTCACTGTCGCCTGTTTTGATGAAAGCCCACAAGGCATGACTTTCTTCCCATGTGGTAAGATAATGACTTGCTGAAGATCTCAAGGCCTAAAGCGGTCGATTTCCATGTCAACGGACACAGGAGGAGATCCATGTTGCCAATTGTAAATTACGTATCTGTCTGGGCGAAAATAAACTCTGGGATCTGTCTTGAAGTCCACCTTCAAGCAAGAAGGATGCAATTTACCGGCATAACCCATGTTTATTAGCTCTCAAACGCTGCTGGAAAAGCCTGAGAGCGAAGGTGAAGAATGGCAAAAGCATTGTTTGAAATAGGAGAGACGGAAAAATATCGTTTCGCAGTCAAATGGAGCCTGTTCATGAAACACCTCACAATAGAATTGGATGATGAAAAAGTAACGGATGAGTTCCACTATTCACCTGCACCCAAGAAATATCATTTCGAAGTGGGTAACACCGAAAAGCACTAGGTGGAAATCAGTGCAGGCGGATTCTCGGCCATTAAGGCTTCTGTTGACGGCAAAGCCCTAGAATTGAGTAAATAACATTCCTATGAGAGGAGTTGCTTTGTTCACTTAAAGAAGGCTCCACAGGATAGAACTGTCAGCGGAAGACATTTAGAGAACAGAGCATCATCAAAATATAGTGTGAGTTATTTAAGGCCGGGATTGACCTATGTTTGGTTCGTACCGCTCTTTATGCCCGTATCTATTAGATATACTGTAAAATTATCCTCCATTGTGGCAGTACGCCCTATAGCCTTGATTGTTAACTCCAAGGTAAGGTTCGACACAATTGGCGGGTCGTAATAAACACAAAAATTTCTTGGGAAAGTCGGTTCACTTAGATTACCAAGGCAAAAATAATATCTCTGACCTTCTATAACGCGACTCCAATTATCAAGAGGAAAAAAGATAGTTCCAGAGCCCCTTTCCCAAAGATAACACGTTATCGAAGTTGTGTTTGAAACATTTCTCTCATAGGGATCCGAAATTAAATGAAAAAACCAGGGACTGTATATTACGACATTATCATCCAGGGAACCATTACTATAAAGAGCAGAAAGTGTCACTGTTACCTCTAAAGGGTGGATACAACTGGAAAAATTTCCTCTAAAATTATAATCCAAGATCCCTGTATATACTAGTTCAGTTACATTCATGAACGTACCAAAGAAACATGTTGATGCTTCGAAAGAGGCTGAACTAGTTTGATTTGAATGAAACGCAACAGACCTAGCATTCAATTTTAAATATTCATGGTGTAAAATGCTTTTACATACATTGCTGAGGTTTGCATCATAAATACTTGAGATATTGCCGTCGGAAACAGAAAAAGATTGGACTGGTGGGATCAGGACTAGAAATGAGATGGGAGAAGCTACGATAATTGCAGCAATCGCAGCGAACATAATCATCCTGCTACTTCTCATTATGTTAAATAATAATCCAAGGATGTATAAAAAAACTGTCGCTTCAAAAAACGTCCTTGCCTGAATGCGGTTTTTACTCTCTCCTTTTCAACATATAAGCAAGAAATAAGGAAAAATTATATTATGAGCCATCTGACATCTTTGGCAAAAATATTAAGAATTTTACAAAATTTTATCTTGAATCAATTAAATGACTACCCTTAAATAAAACTGTTAACTGAAATTATTTCTGACCCTCAATTGCCAGTATATTAAAGCAATTCTTGGAATGGATAACCGACTTCATTAAGGGAAAATCTTAAACAATGATAGCCCTATTACAAAGCGGAGATTGCCGAGCCAGGTCAAGGGTGATGGTTTTGGGATCAAACTGTTTCACTGTTTAATTGGTATCCTTGTAATTTCCTTGATTCCATCAAAGTCTGCATCGTCAGTTATAATTTTTGATATGTTTCGTTCAATGGCGCATGAAAGGTGAATTGAATCTCTCGGTTTCAAATTATACTTTTCCCGGATAACCTGACTCCTCCTAATTATCTCATCATCTACCGGTATAAATCTTAAGAACGGAAAATTAAGGAATCTCTT
>JAJZYV010000271.1 GCA_021797955.1 Thermoplasmata archaeon | reverse complement strand
TCATGTTTAACCTCTAAGCCTTCCTCTTTCCACTTCATTAAAACCCCTTTTACCAGTGATATTATACCCAAGGTATTCGAATATATTCTGCAGTTTTCATGGGCGAAAATCCGGAAATGCACCCCGCCTGGACTACAGGCCGTCCAAGTTAGAAAGTTAGCGTGGTAATGGAATTTACTGAATTTAACCCTTATCTCCCTGCAGGGGTATGGCAATTCTATTCAATCTTCACTCCCTATTACACCATTTTCATCAATGTTCGGACTTACATCTCCATTTGTATAATTCCAGTAAAGTTTCTTATATGATGGTATCAATGATTCCCGGTCTATACTGGTTAACTCTTTGTCAGTTTATCCATGATATTCCAGAATAAACATATTTGTCTGAAGCCGGATTCCACCATTTTGTTCATTGATTATAGGTGCTGATCCAATGAATGAATCTTTTCTCGTATAAAGTATGTGAATCATGGCAGAAATTCCAGCTTTTCTGGACCGTGAATGAATGACTATGAAAAATGGTGTATTTGACGTGTTCTGTTCCATATAGAGATTTTGGGACTTATCTTCCTAGAGATTTATTTTTAACACAAACAGAGATAAAAACTATAAATACGATGTGGGTCATGCATAGGAGCCATACCATGACCTTAGACCTTGATCAATTAAGGACATTCTGTAACGTGTGCCTGACCCGTAATTTCACTAAAACCGCTTCAAATTTGGGAATAACTGAATCTACTGTAAGTTATAGGATAAAAGAGATGGAGAAATATTTTGGGAAAAAACTATTCAACAGGAGGACGGACAAGACAGTAGAATGTACAGATTTTGGAAATGCCTTTTTTGCCGATGCACAGGAAATTCTTTCCACAGTAGACAAATACAAAAATGTTGGAAGCGAAGGAGAACTAATCGGTACAATTAAAATTTCAGCGGGCGAAATCGGAGGAGTGTTTTTCCTCCCACCTCTCATAAGGGCATTTTATAGTAAGTTCAGCCATATAAGGATAAAGACAGAGATCAACAATTCTCTCAAGACCTTGAAAAAATTGAATGAGGGGGAGTGTGACCTGGGCGTAACAGCCAGCGTGGATTTTCAACCTAACCCATATTTAAAAAATATCCAGGTGCATAAAATGTTGCGGCTGAACTATGGCATAATAACTCCAGCTGGGCACTCTCTGGCAAGAAAAAAAACAGTATGCGTCACTGATTTGATAGGATTGCCGTATATATCTAGAGACGAGGGTTCAGGTTCACAGAGAGAAATTTTAAAGATCTTCAATGAGAATGGATTAAAAGAATCAGATATCGACGTTGTGTGGCGATTCGACAATTCATCTTCAGTCATAAACGCAGTTTCTGAAGGTTTGGGACTTTCTATAGTAAGTAAGATACAGGCATCCAAGTACGTACAGGGAGGACTTATAAGTTTCATACCCCTCGTGACAAAAGTCGAATCATATCTGAACATTCTGGATATGTGGAGGGGCACAAATGAACTCGTGAATGCATTCATAAATTTTGCTCACTATTACATAGAGACATCAGTGTTGATGTTCTAGAGCCGCATAAGTTGTTTTCTAAAAAGCTTCAGAAGCTAATTTGTAGCAATCTTTCACATAACTGAAAGTCAGCAATATTACTTCCCGGACTAAAATACAGTTGGATATCTGCACGAAACTTGAGTTTATGAAAACTCCCGTGGGAATTCTTCATCTTTCTTGGTTTTATCCTTGACGAATCAACACTCCCCCAATAAATTAACATTTCACTTTGATTGATGAAGTCATCAGGCTCTGCTATTGAGTCCTTCCAAACAAATTCAATTGAAAAATTAAATCGTTTTGTCTCATGCAGAAAATTCTTATATTGATACCTCATGATAGTTCCAATGGAAAATTCACAAAATCAAAATAGAATGGGTGTAGGTGCCAGACTGGATCGTTTACCATCAAGTAATCTGCAGCGTCTGTTTATCAGTCAACTCGGAATCGGTGTATGGTTCGATCTCTTTATATTGTTCACTGGAGGTCCTCTTGCCCTGCCAATTGCAAAGAGTCTCAAAGTAAGTCCATCCACAGCGACATTTTATGTGGCAGCCTTTCCTTTTATAGGTGCGTTTCTCGGTTCGATAATTTATGGTGTACTTGGTGACAGATATGGAAGAAGGATCACCTTCCTTACGAGTCTTCTCGGGTTTGGGGTATTTTCCATAATAAGTGCATTTTCAACCTCAATAATAGAGCTTGGTGTGCTCAGATTTATCTCGTACCTGAGCGTGGGGGGAGAGATTGCAATTGTTGACACGTACGTAAGTGAATTCATCACGAGAGCCAAGAGAGGAAACTGGCTTTCATGGATGTACACCCTTGCATGGACTTCCTCACCTATTGGAGCCCTTCTTGTATATCTCTTCGCTCCAACCAGCTATCTTATGCCTGGTTGGAGGTGGGTACTCTTGATAAGTGGAATTGGTGGTATAGTTGCCTGGCTGTACAGATTCAGACTTTATGAATCTCCAAGATGGCTTGAAAGCCATGGAAGGATCAAAGAAGCCGACGAAACAATGGACAAGATTGAAAGCAGGATAATGAAGATGAACAATGTAACAACACTTCCTGCCGCTGAATTTGTACCCTATACCACACAAGAAGACAAGATGCCTCTTGGCGATCTCTTTAAGGGAGAATATAAAGCAAGGACAGTTATGATATGGATCTTGCAGTTCCTTCAGGGAGGCATGAGTTTTATAATAGGCACACTTGCACCACTTGTCCTAGTTGCCGCAGGTTTCACAATTATACACAGTCTTCTCTTTACAGTGGTAATAGATACGGGGTATGTTGCTGGATCACTTGTAGCCTCTTTCGTTCTTGACAGGTATGACAGAAAGGCGGAAATAGTTGTTTTCGCAATTCTTCTCGGTCTTGACGGATTCGCATTTTCTCTGATACATATAGTTGGGTTGATACTCTTTTTCGGCACTGCTTATACTTTCCTTGACAATTTCTTCAATAATTCCTGGCACATATATCAGGCGGAAATATACCCGACAAGGGCAAGAACAACAGGCACTGGAGCTGCATTTTCTCTCAGCAGGATTGGAACTTTCATTTTCCTGTCAACCTTTGTCGTTCTACTGCATGCATACGGGGCAGTACCTGTTTTTTCAATAAACTTCCTCTTTGGGATAATTGTAGCTGGAGTAGTTCTAGCACTGGGGCCCAAGACCACAGGGAAGATTCTCGAGGTGATTTCAAAATAGATCAATTTTTATTCTATTCCAAAAACTTTTTCGGTTTTTTAAACAATATTCCGGCATGAATAAATTTAATGACTTTCTGTAGCCGGAGTAAAGTTCCTCCGGATCATCTCATAGTTTCACATTTCTTCTGGTTTGATGTTTTTCGTAGGGAAGTTTAACTTGATGTCAATGAGATTCCTTGGAGCGTTGTAATATTGAATTTCCGTTTAACAACACTAAAGGGAGAATTTACTTTTTGCCATATGAGGCAATCTCCATGACAGCAGCGACCTGAGATTGATCAGTAAGGCGGAGTGATCAGATTTCCATCAAGTTCCAGGGAGAAGCAATATCCGGGACCGCGGTGTTGATTTTTGTATATTATTATTGGACTACACATATCATCAGAAGAACCAATTTTTCTTGTGAAAAATACGCCGGAAAAAAGGAAAAGGGTTAGTTGAAAAGTTCCTTAATTTCTGAAATATCTT
>JAJZYV010000270.1 GCA_021797955.1 Thermoplasmata archaeon | reverse complement strand
CATGTCAAGGTAAAATAAAGCAGGTTTTACCATTATTATATCTGCCCCTTCCTTTATGTCAAGGCTTATTTCATCCATGGCCTCATCTCCATTTCTGTAATCCATCTGATAGCTCTTTCTGTCACCGAATTGTGGTGCGGAATCGGCAGCATCCCTGAAAGGACCATATAGATTGGAGGCGAATTTGGAACTGTATGCCATAATAATTGTGTTGATGTATCCACTGGTGTCCAGGGCTTTGCGTATGGTTCCTACCTGGCCATCCATCATTCCAGATGGAGCAATGATATCTACTCCAGCTTCAGCATAGCTTATAGCCTCTTTTCCATAGATATCAAGTGTTTTATCGTTGTCCACATATCCACTGGATATTATTCCACAGTGCCCAGTATCCGTATACTCGCACAGGCACAAATCGGCTATAACATTCAATTTTGTATTGGCCTTTGCTGATCTGATAGCATTTTGTACTATACCATTGTGGTCATAGGATGCTGTCCCTGAGGAGTCTTTTTGTGCAGGAATTCCAAAAAGTATGATATTTTTCACACCTATATCCTCTAAATGCCCTATATATTTTTCATATTCCTTCAATGAATATCTGTATATGCCTGGCATGGATTTTATTGCAGTTTTACTTTTTGCTGTCTCATCTACAAATACAGGCATTATGAGCTTGTCAGAATTTATGGAGGTTTCGGTGAAGATATCCCTTATATTGCTATTTAATCTGTATCTTCTCATTCGTTCAACTGGAAACATAAGCATAAATATGGTTAATTGCTAATTAAATATTTTCAATTACGATAAGAGTATATAAAACAGTATAAAATTGGCTGGAATTAAATCAATATCATTTCATTTTTGAAATAAAGCATTCCAGGATTAGAGTTTTCCATTCAATTTAAGATATTTTTCATAGAATTCCGGATATGCCTCATATTCTACATCGTCGAAATCATTTGCTTCCATGAACCCTTTCAACCGCAGTATGCATGAATCACATTTCCCACATGCCTTTTCCCTTCCATTGTAACATGACCATGTAAGATGGTAAGGAACTCCAAGTTTTCTGCCCAGCCTTACTATATCTGCCTTTGTTAGGTATTGTAAGGGCACCCTTATCCTGAATCCCTTTTCTATGCCATATTCGGTGCCAAGATTCAGGGTTTTCTCCATGGAGTTAAAGAATTCAGGTCTGCAGTCCGGGTATCCGGAATAATCTATTGCATTTGCACCTATAAAGATAGAAGAAGCCTCTATGGTTTCCCCGTATGCAGCTGCAAGTGCCAGAAATATGGTATTTCTTGCCGGAACATAGGTGACCGGTATTGCCTTTTCAATCTTTTCCATATCCCTTTCAGGAACTTTTATGTCGTCGGTGAGTGCAGATCCACCTATTTGCTTCATATCCATGCTAATTTTCTTGAGTTTCAATCCATAGTGCCTGCATATTTCCTCAGAGCTCCTTAATTCTCTTATATGTCTCTGGCCGTAATCAAAGCTCAAAGGATAAACAGTGTAACCACTATCTATTGCATATGCCAGTACAGTCGGAGAGTCAAGCCCACCTGAAATTAATACAACAGCCTTTCTGTTTTCCATGGAGGATAATTATGGAAAGGTATTATAATTTATATAGAGGTTCCCTGCCATTGAGCACATTTACCAGGTTTGTTACAGCAGTTTCAGCCATTTTGTCTCTGGTTTCATATGTTGCACTTCCCAGGTGTGGCGTGGCAACAACATTGGGAAATGCGAGAAGTGGGTTTGAATTTGTCACGGGCTCACTTTCGAAAACATCAAGGGCAACTCCCCTAATAATGCCCTCTTTCAATGCCCTTGCCAGATCGTATTCGTCTACAATTTTGCCTCGTGTGCCATTTATGAGAAATGCCGTTTTCTTCATCTTTGATAATTTTGCATAGTCAATAAAATGGTATGTTTCCTCGTTCAGGTCAAGTGCTATTGCCACATAATCTGATTGGGAAAGCAGGGAATCAAGACTGGTGAAATCAGCAGCAACATCATGCCTGTGCCTGCTATAGTATATAATATTCATATCAAAACCGGATGCCCTTTTAACAAGAGCTTTCCCTATTCTTCCCATGCCTATTATTCCCAGTGTTTTTCCATGGATTTCATTGCCAAGCATGAATGTGGGATTCCATCCTGCTTTCCAGCCATTTTCCCGGATAAGGTTGTTTCCTGATACAATATTCCTGGCAACAGCAATCATAATCCCAAAAATTAGATCTGCTGTGGCATCTGTAAGAACCTCGGGCGTATATGTCACTATTATCCCCCTTTCCCTGGCGTAGTCAACATCTATGTGGTCATAACCTACGCTATAAGTGCTTATGACCTTTAATTTTCTCCCTCTGTCTATTATTTCCTTATCTATTTTTTCATTAAGTGTTATGAGCATCCCATCAGCATTTTCTATGTTAGAAAGTATCCATTCCCTCATATCACCCGTTCCAGGAAAAAATTCGACTTGAATATTCTTCTCACTGGCAAGATAATTTCCGGGTATATGTCTTGTGGCAATAACGTTGTACATAGAACAATAATTAGCAAAGGCAATAAAGAATTTTCCATGGATTAATTATTTATCTTTTATTAACGTAAAGATTAATTATATGGTATAAATGTACCTAATAAATTGAGCTTACTTACATCAATTACAATAGAACTTGTTAAATTCGTTGAGATAATAATCATTAAAATGGGGCTTTTAGGTGTATTTTTTCTGATGCTCCTTGAAGGAATGCTATTGCCTGTCCCATCTGAGGTTGTCATGACGTTTTCTGGATATCTGGCTTTTTATGGGTTACTTGATCCATTTGGATCATATTTTTCTGTTATACTTCTTCTACTTGCAGGTTCTATAGGTGATCTTATAGGGGCATGGATAGCATACTGGATTGGAAAATATGGCGGAGACCCCTTCATATTAAGATATGGCAAATACTTCTTCCTTAAAAGTGATACTATTGACAGAACAAAGATGTGGTTTAACAGATATGGTGACATCTCAGTTTTCACAACAAGATTCTTGCCTGTCCTCCGTACTTTTATATCAATACCTGCAGGAATAGCTACCATGGACTTTAAGAAATTCTCACTGTATACACTCACTGGCGATATTATGTATAATATTGTCCTTATATATCTAGGAATATTATTTGGGTCTAACTGGAAAGTTCTTCTAAAGTACTTTACAGAACTTTCATATGTGGGTGCGGCAGTATTTATGGTGGTTATAGTGTATTTTATATTCAGAATTCTAAAGAACAGGAATAAGGGCATAAAGTTAGACAAATAAATAATATACTAATAAACACTATAGGAATTATATGTTTTCTGACTCTCCAAACATAGTAAATAAGTCTTTTCGTTATTTGCTTATTTCAAGAGCAATGAGGAGTTCAGCTCTAATATTTGTTACTCTTGCCCTTCCTCTGTATCTTCACTTCCTCCATTTTTCTCTAATTTTCATAAGTCTGATTTATATTCCAATAATATTATTTAATGTAGTTCTTGTATTGATTCTGGGCAGACTCGGAGATACTATAGGATATTCTAAAATACTGTTTATCAGTGAAGCATTTCCAGTTGTAGGCCTATTAATGCTCTCCATATCCACTAATATATACATCATAGCAATAGGTGCTATAATAGCGGGAATAACCGGTGGAGCAGGTGGAATGAGGGGTGCATTTTCACCTGGCATGATGGCTTTTGTCGCAAACAATT
>JAJZYV010000269.1 GCA_021797955.1 Thermoplasmata archaeon | reverse complement strand
TTGCCAATTATCTCTGACAATCCTGCAATTGCTGCAAGTATTTCAACAAGACCATCGCTCATGCCGTAAATTATGCCCCTGCTATCTTCCAGCTGTTCGTCCTTGTCCGGACTGAACGATTGAAATGTCTCCTCGTGATTGATCTCTTCATTGATTATTTTTGAAATTTCATTTTTTTCAGTCCCTTCAGCATCTTTGCTTTCAATATAATTTCTATATTTGTAAATGCTTTCTATTTCGCCCTTTTCCAGTATATTTATTGTAAGGTTTCTCCCTATGATCCGACTGAGGAATATCAGTAACCTGATCTTGACCTTCTTCACCTTGACCGAATCAAGTGAAATCCCCTTTTTATCAGCAATTTTTTTCCAGAATTGAGCATGCTCATTCTCAATATTTGACAATTTGACAAGGCTATCTTTAATGTTTTTTTCTCGGGTTATTAACGCCAGTTTTTTATAAAATTCCCGGTCGGTAATTTCATCCTGATAAAAACCAGAAACTTCCTGATGCTTATTCGGCCTCATCTAAAACTTAAATATGTTTCATTCTAAAATACTTTACAATTTCTTAATAATAATTGCTGTTTCATTATCAAAGATCAATTGCTTAAATTATATCCAAAGATACAATATACGATATTCGTAATTATAGTTCGATTTACATTCACAAACCTATATATTTTTATTAGACATAGTTTAAAAGGGATTTTTATGCAAAAAATAAACAGTGAAATTAAAGATGATGTAATCCAAAAAATTATCCTAAAAACAGAGTTGCCGGGGCCAAATGCAAGGAAGATCATAGGGGATGATGAAAAATTTCTTGCCACAACAACCAAGTCATTACCGGCTGTAGCCAGGAGAGCAAAGGGTGTTTTCGTTGAAGATGTTGATGATAACGTGTTCATAGATTTTGCAGCTGGTATCAGCGTTAACAACATGGGGCACATTCATCCATACATTACAAAGAAGGTGGAAGAGCAGCTATGGAAACTTTGGCACTTTGCAGGAACTGATTATTACTATAAAGAACAGGTTGATGCAGCAAGAGCAATTGAGGAGATCGCCCCAGGAAATTTCAGCAAGAAGGTTTTTTTCACAAACAGTGGAACTGAAAGCAACGAGGCTGCAATTAAAGTTGCAAAAATCAACAAGCAGAAACAGGGATTTATAGCATTTATAGGAGGATTCCATGGTAGAAGTCAGGGTGCACTTTCATTCACAGCATCGAAGGCCATTCAGAGAAAGGGATTATTCCCAAGCATGCCAGGCGTTGAGCATGTTCCTTTTCCAAATCCATACAGAAATGTGTTTAATATTGATGGATATGAAAATCCTGAGGAACTCACAGAATTGACACTGGATTTCATTGAGAAGTATACCTTTAAAATGTATGCCCCTCCTGAGAATCTGGCTGCCATAATGGTGGAACCAATTCAGGGAGAGGGAGGATATATTGTGCCACCTCAGGGATTCCATAAAAAACTGAAAAAACTTGCAGAAGACAATGATATGCTTCTCATAATGGATGAGGTGCAGACCGGATTTGGAAGGACAGGAAAATACTTTGCGTCAGAGCACTTCGGAGTTGTTCCCGATATCATATCGCTGGCCAAGGCCATTGCGAACGGCATTCCAATGGGAGCTACAGTCTTCAGAGCGGACATAGATTTCCCAGAGAAGGGTTTACACTCCAATACATTCGGAGGCAATCCTCTTGCATCAGTTGCATGTGTCGCAACAATCGAAGCAATGAAGAAAGAAAACGCTGTGGAAAATGCTGCAAAGAGGGGAAAGCACATGGAAAGCAGACTTAATGAACTTAAGGACAAGTATGATGCAATCGGAGATGTCAGAGGAAAAGGTCTAATGCTTGCCATTGACTTTGTTAAAGACAGAAGAACCAAGGAACCAGCCACTAAGCTGAGAGATAAGATTGAGCTTGAATCTTATAAACAGGGAGTACTTCTGCTTTCAACAGGAGAGAGCGCAATAAGAGTAATTCCGCCGTTGATCATCACCGATGAGCAGGTTGACATGGGTATAGAGGCAATGGAAAAAGCCATCAAAAAATCCCTATAGTGATTGAAGGTTTTCAAAGAAAGCAATCATTCTATGCAGTGGGAGACCTTCTTCCCATTGCATTATAAAATTATTATTTTTTGTTATTTTTACATTGGGTATTATGGAATATAGAGATCGGAATCTTCCTCTGGGTTCTCCCGGGATTGAAAAAATTCTCCATGGATCGTCGTTGGCATTTTTTAGCCTGAATGCATAAATCAGAAAGAGACCTGCGTCTTCACACATTTTACTTAATTTAAGGGCCTGATCCTGATTCTTACCACTGGAAGATGAAAATGTCAAATTATCGCTTGAAGAACTTTTAACCTCAATTATCATTGAAATATCATATCTTATTGCCACTATATCAGCGCCCTTTGAACCTGCTGATCTTGTAACATAGAATGGCGATTTTAAAAGACTTTCCAAAGGCGCTCTCTTCTCATAATCAAGTCTATTGGCAAGTCTCTTTATTGACTCTTTTTTCCCTGAAAGAATTGATACAAGCTCCCTTTCATAAATACTGCCATTCAATAATTGAGATTTATCTCATCCTATTAATTTCTTTCAATCGGGAAAGGGATATACTTAATAATCGCAGAAGAAATCAGCCCGGATCAGAATTAAAGGAACTATGATTCTTGGAAAAATAAGGTTAGAAACCAGTGTCATACGGGCAATGGGTTATGCTGACTTTATTAGAGGCTTCGGCCGATATCCCACTTGGATACTTCTAGTAATATACCTTTCAACCATCAGGGATATGAGTTTCATAGATATTGGTCTCATATTCTTTGTTCAATCCGTCATTTCATTTCCCATAAACATTGCAGGAGGAAGATTCATTGACAGGGTCGGCAGACGATCAATAAGTCTGTTCCTTCCCATACCCCTCGTTATACTATATTTTCTTCTATTTATTTCCGTATTATACAATGGAAATATCTGGTTTCTCATAATAGAATTCGTCTCCACGGGAATTCTTAGCTCAATTCAGTGGGTCGTTATTAACGCAATAATTACGGATAACTCAACCACTGCAGGTCGGTTAGATGCATTCACAGTATTGAGGATACTTGGTAATGCCGGTATAGGCGTTGGTCTTGTAGTGTCAGGGGTATTCTCAATTTTTCAACCTGCACTATTCTTCATTGTCCCGGCAGCTGGCTCCATCATAGAGTTTTTCATCTTCAAAATATATGTTCCTGAATCCAAGCCATCTTTTGCAGAAAACAAACATGAAAATAGTACAAAAATAAAGGTGTACAGAGACGGGCTTCTCATTATAATAGTTGTAATAATGGCAATATCCGCCCTATTCGCCAATCAGTGGGAAACGCCCACATTACCTTTGTACCTGACACGATTCTTAAACATACCTGAGGAATTCATCACAATTCTTTATGCCATTAATACTGTCACGGTAATCGTCTTTCAATATCGCCTGAATATTCTTGCAGAAAAGATAGGATATGTGAGAAGTTTTTCTTTGGGGTTAGTCCTTTACGCCCTCTCGTTCATTGTCTTTGGTCTTACCGGCAATATCATAATTCTTGCACTTAATGTAGTGCTTCTTACACTTGGAGAAAGTCTTACTAATCCCTTCTTCTCTGTAACGGTTTCCAGAATTGCCCCTGCGGATAAACGTGGCGAATACTTTGGATTCAGCTCAGCTATTTCTGGTATTATAGGAACATTTTCTCCCTTTGTG
>JAJZYV010000268.1 GCA_021797955.1 Thermoplasmata archaeon | reverse complement strand
AAGGATTCTTGTCAAATTCTGCCTTGCATTGCGCACTGCAGAAGTAAAATTTCTTACCCTGAAATTCGCTCTGGAATTCAGTGGACTCTTTTACTTTCATCCCGCAAATTACATCTTTTGCCATGCTTATGCAATGCTAATTGCATTCTTAACAGTTGCGGAATATTCCTCAGTGACATCCTCCCCCGAACTAACGCATTAAGCTTTCCGATTCAGAGACTGGATTTTCCATACAGGTATTGATCCAATCTCCACAGGCTTTATCAGTCGAGTAGAGAGCAAGCGCGGTAATCTGAGTAGACCTAATTTTAATCCAGACATCCCGTCTGGATGGTTTCTTCAGTTTCCGTTTCCAGCTCCCCCTCTAAGATTCCGGACTGAGGCTTTTCGTCTATCCGGCTCCAAGTCTGGCCACGGTGGATTTCTCCACGACATAACATGCACCCTTCCCTTTCGGTTTGATGCGTGCTTAGCCTCCAATTGACGGTTCGAACATCTCTTCCATCCTCACTCAGGCGGGTGGAAGGCATAAGGTCTTGTAGCCCTTTCGGGCAATAACCTGTTCCTCCGTTTTCTCAAAGGCAGCCAGTACCCACAGACCCTTTCCTCTTCTCCGTTATTATCAGGAGTGTCATCGGTACTACGATCTGATCCGCCAGGCCTTGAACGACCAGTGAGGTTGGCTTTACGCATTCCCTACCGGCCATCTTTGCCCAAGGTCTTTCCCCACTTTGCACATTATGCCTTGTATCCATGCTATCGCCCTTACACCGGAGTGTTTCTCATGCACATATACCCGTTTCACATGAGAATTCTGCCTTCGTCCGAATCCGACAGACTCGACACACTCAATAACACGTAACCATCTTTGACTGTGCGTGCTGGATGTTACGATGCTGCAGCGTTCGCTTAATGCTATGGCCTGGATACTTGCTAACCCTTCTGGATGGTCTGGTCTTACGACTTCAAGGGTATTGTCACCGAAGCTTGCATGTGATATGTTACCATATTCACATGTTCGGTCAGCTACATTGATATCAGGTTCTTTCAATGGTCATTTCCTCCATGACTGGCTTAATGTGGTTATGGGCTGCACCGAATGCCCATCCTCATCTTTATTTGACCAATTTTTTATTTGCATGCGGATGCATTCATCTTTAAGCAGATCATGAAACCACAAACATTACATCATGCTTGAAATTCCCAATTCAAAACACATCATAATGTCATGGGGCTCGTGTAAATTTGCGGAAACACATGGAAATAAAATTAATTTGCATACATTCATCTAAATGCCAAAAAAAGAAAATTAATTCTTGTCAGATCCTGTTGGAAATTTGAAATTTAAATTCCGGACCCATTCAAGGTGTAATTTTTTTAAGTATTTGCCCAATGCTCAACATTAACGCCATTAAAACAGCGGTTGAAGCTTTATAATCCTCATCCATAATGAATTTTCTTATCTTAGGAGAATATTTTTTTGGGTTATGAACGGCTTCCTGAACGTTGTCTGTTATGGTTTCAAAATTGAACATGAACCCCTTAATAAGGTCAGAGTTCTTTTCTGATGCCATGGCGCCCATAATGGAAATAGATACATTCATTGTTTTCATTAAGGCTATTGTAAATTCTTTTGATGAAAAGAACTTTCCGAAGAAGTCCACATCTGTGGGTAAATAGTTATTGGAAACAGATTTCATCAGGTCAACTATGTCTGCGTCCTGCAGCTTCTCAAGAATTTCGAGCAATGAATCTATTACTTCCGCGTTTTTCTCAATTCTGGAAAGAACTGTTTCTGTTGCATCCTTTTTTATCTCTTTTCCTGGCATTTACATCACTCCCCTAAGCATGGCGCTAAAATAGGTATCTGCTGAAGTCCATTTCAAAAGGTAATCCAGTTTGCTCTGGGCAGCTGCTCTTGGAGGCTAGTTGTATGAGAAATAGAGGGTCATTGCTTTCTCATCTCCAGTTACCGTGGTACAGGCAACCGCGCCATCATATTCATCATCCGATATAAATCCCGATATTTCGGATGCTATTTTAGAGGCCAAATATTCCGACTCAAAATGAGCAGTCGCTCCTGCCTTTGATATGGGCAGATTAGTTGCATCACCAATAACAAACACGTTATCATAATTGCCATATGTAAGTTTGTGTTTGTCAACATCTATATACCCAACTTCATCTGCAAGTCCTGATTTGGTTATAACTTCCTGTCCTTTGTGTGGAGGGACAAGGACCAGCAAATCATATGGTAATTCTTCACCCTCAAGTGAATTAATTTTTCTGGCTCCTGAATCTATGCTTTCCACATTGAACATTGTGTGATACTGAATATTTTTCTCATCGAAGAGCTTTTCAATATACACCGCCACGTTTTCAATGGTAAAGACACGATTAGGAGGAAAGATATAGTGGATCTCAGTGTCTTTAAGGATACCTCTTTTGTTGAGATATCTATAAAGCTGGAATGTAAATTCATATGGCGCGGGCGGGCACTGATATGGTATACTTGAAGGTCCTATGACAATTTTGCCACCATTGAAGCCTGCGAGTTTTTTCTTAAGTTCTAGTGAGCCTTCTAAGGAATAGAAGTGGTGTGCCTCAGAGGCAAAGTTTGGGATATCCTCAGGAACTAATCTGTCTCCTGTCGCAATTATTAGATAGTCGTATGTATGTTCTTTTCCGGATTTGGTCGAGACCTTTTTGTTCTGTACATCAATGTTGGATATTGTATCCTTGACGTAGTTTATACCATAATTGAAAAGAAATTCTGGTTTTTTAACGCTGTCCTGATATCTTTTCATACCAAGTGGAATGTGAATTCCATCAGGCTTAAAATAATGAAATTTAGAATTGCCAATTACCGTTATATCTGCATCTTCAGTCGGAATCAAAAATCTCAGTTTGTTGGAAATGATGGTTCCAGCTGCTCCATCGCCAAGAACCAGTATCCTATTGCTCATTCACTTCACCCTTTGGTTTTTTTCATGACGATCTCGTAATATCCTTCGTGTTCGAATACGCCTATAAGTTCATTGTTTGACTTTTTTATCCACGCACTGGCATCTCTTTTGGTTCCACTATCGGTGGAATAAACAGATATAATATCATTCAATTTGGCAGATTTATACGCTTTGATTAACTCCATCAGTGGACCTGGGCAGAAAGAGCCCCTCGCATCTATTATTTTTGTCGGCTTTATTTTTTCTTCCATATTTTCACCTCCTTATCATTAAATGAAGAATGTCATAGAATCTTTAGAGAGTGAGACAAACTCATTTACTCCTATGATATCATCTACAATTGGATCCAAATCTTCTTTTTTCATTTCAAGCAGATCAGCAAACATTGCACAGCCATAGACCTTAATGTTTCCAACCTCCTTGGCATTTTTCAACATAGTTATCCAGTTCGGTACCTTTTTTTGTTTCATCAGGGCGAAAACTTTATCCTTCATTTTCTGTCCATCAAAACTCAGATCAGGGGGAGTTTTATCATTTTTAATTGTCCTTGTAAGTCCCCAAAAAGTGACAAAAATCTGTACCTCAAGATCGTTGGCCACAGCACCAGAGGCAATAATTGCCGCAGCCATTAGCTTATCTTCCGTTCCAGAGA
Organism: Thermoplasmata archaeon; assembly: GCA_021797955.1. The sequence continues at coordinate 184 of JAJZYV010000268.1, read as the reverse complement.
ATGCTATAATTGACATCTTATCAGTCATAATACAACTATTTGATAATTTACAAAATATATTTAAGTAAAATGCCTAATTTTCAAGCTTAAAGATTTAATAATCAACACGTGTTCTAACTAAATCAAAATGTGCATAATTCTAATATAGACATAGTGTAAATCGGCTTCCGGAACGTATATAGTC
>JAJZYV010000267.1 GCA_021797955.1 Thermoplasmata archaeon | reverse complement strand
ACTTATTACAAGGGTAGGGCTTGGAACTTTTCTGGATCCGAGAGAATCCGGATCGAACCTTAACGATCTGGCAAATAAAAAGAGGAGAGTTAGCCAGGAAATCATAACAATAGATGGTCAGGAATTCATTTTCTTCAAAGGACCTCAGCCTGATTTCGCGCTCATTAGAGGGACAACTGCTGATGAAATAGGGAATATGAGCATGGAGAAGGAAGGGATCTATGGGAGCATATTTCCAATGGCACAGGCTGCTAAAGCCCTCCCAAATAGAGGGATCGTATTTTCACAGGTGGAAAGGATAGCAAAGTTTGGGACGATGAATCCCAAGGCTGTACACGTACCCGGACCACTCATCGACTATGTTGTAGTTTCTCCGGAAATGTATTCGTGGCAGGGAGGAAACCTTGAGTTTAATCCAGGTATCTCCGGAACCATAATCCCTCCAGATCCACCGAAAAGAGAACCATCAGGAGATTTAACATTCAGGGATGTGATTATACGAAGAACTGCGCAGGAAGTTGCGGGCGTAATCTCTGAAAAAAAGGGACCTATTATAGTAAATTTTGGAGTAGGTATGCCCGCAGAAGTCCCAATGGTGTTAAATGATGAGGGGTTGAAGGACTATGTATATTCAACCGTGGAGGCTGGACCATGGGGAGGGGTACCACTGCAGGGCTCAGATTTTGGGCTTTCAATGGGGCCCTTTGCAATAATTCCTCTTCCCGATCAGTTCACTCTCTATGAGGGGGGAATGATTGATCTGGCGGTTCTTGGTTTCATGGAAGTGGATCCATATGGGAATGTCAATCCATCATCACTCCCAAATAAAATAACCGGCCCAGGAGGCTTTCCCGTCATAGTGTCAGGCTCTCCAAGAATCATTTTCTCAGGGGCTTTCACCTCAGGAAAACCTGACATAAAAGTTACCATGGATGGATTAAAAATAGTTAGGGACGGTGGAAAGAAGTTCGTAAAGGATCCATACAAGATACTATTCTCCACAAAACAAATGAATGGAAGAAAGAAAGAAGTTACATACATCACAGAGAGGGCAGTATTCAAGCTTATCTCAGGAAACCTTACACTAGTTGAGGTTGCCCCCGGGGTCGATATTGAAAAAGATATAATGAATATGATGGAATTTAGACCAAATGTCTCTAAGGCTATAAATGAAATGGATAGAGCAATATTCCTTAACTGGAGATTAGGACTCTCCAAAAAGGGACCCAGACATCAGCAAAAAATCTAGTTCCATGTAAAAGCAATTAAATAATTTGCCCTAACATTAAGAAAAATAATCCGCTTAAATAAACAAAATTTTCTCTCTTCATAAATAGGTCACCTAAGCAATTTTATAGCTGAAAAATCAATTGTTTAATTATTGGCTCCGGTTATTTTTGTATATAGAATAATTACTGTATATATAGCAATATACTAATCTATATACTATATCGGTAAACCTTATTATACTACTATACTTGGAAGGAATGTATGAGTACAGATACAAAAGAAGACTTAATAAAGTCCATAAACGAAACGGAAACAAGCGGTTTTCACTACAAAACTTGGTTGATTTCGGGTCTCGGTTTCTTCACCGACGCATATGACCTGTTCATAATTGGAGTAGTAACAAGCTTACTTGTTTTGGCTGGCTGGGGCAAATTCAGCACATTGGAGACTTCTCTGCTAGATTCCACAGCTCTTCTATCAGCGGTAATTGGTGCCCTGATATTTGGAAGACTGCTTGATAAGATGGGCAGAAAGGCAATTTATGGGCTTGAACTTATAATTCTGGTAATAGGCGCATTGGGAAGTGCATTCCTTACACCTGTCAACGGAGTCTATATATTGATAGCGTGGAGATTCATTCTGGGAATAGGGATAGGAGGAGATTATGCAACAAGCTCAACAATAATGGCAGAATACTCAAATACAGGGAGCAGAGGAAAACTTGTTGGTATGGTTTTTTCTATGCAGTCCCTTGGATTATTGGCCGGCCCTCTTATATCGCTTGGGTTGATCTTTTCCGGAATCCCACTGGATATTATCTGGAAACTTCTTCTAGCATTCGGTGCAATTCCAGCTTTGGCAGTAGTCTATTACAGAAGAAAGATGCCTGAGACCCCAAGATATCTTCTTAGAGTTAAGGGTGATGCAAAGGCTGCCTCAGATAACTGGCAAAAATATACGGGTATATCTACAATGGCTGATGCGAGCACAGAAACAGTTAGAGAATCCTGGGTAAGCATCATAAAACAGAAAAGATTTCTTTTGACTCTCCTTGGAACAGCTGGATCATGGTTCCTGATGGACTGGGCTTTGTATGGTAATTCAATCATGTCAAACTCAATGTTATCCGTTCTGGTGCCTTCCACTGTAACAGGATTAAGTAAACTCATTACTACTACAGAATATTCCGCTCTGGTATTTGGGGTCGCAGCTCTTCCAGGTTATTGGTTAGCAACATTTACCATTGACAGAATAGGAAGAAAACCAATTCAGATGATAGGGTTTACTGCCATGGCGGTTAGTTTTGGGATTCTAGGCATATTCCATCAACTTCTCTCAGCAACATATGTGAGTGAGTTCTTGGTTGTTTACGGGTTGAGTTACTTCTTCATTGAGTTTGGACCAAACGTTACTACCTTCATATATCCTCCTGAAGTCTTCCCTACGAAAGTCAGAGGGTTGGGTTCTGGTGCTTCGGCTGCCGGGGGTAAAACAGGGGCTTTCTTAGGAACCTTCCTAAATGTAATCATCGTTGCATCTTCCATTGGGGAATCAGGGCTATTTTTGATTCTGGCATTCCTTTCAGTGATGGGACTGATATTTACAGTAGTACTCCTGCCTGAACCAAAGAGGCTGGATCTGGACGAGATATCAGGTGAAAATAAACTTCTTGAAGGAGAAGCATCGAGCAGGGGAGTAAAGACAAATTAAGAAAAACATTATTTTTATATTTTTAAATTATAAATTTTATTTCAACCAAATCAATTTTTTTAAAACTTCTTACCTTTAACGATTCTTTTTTTATGCCTGATTAGCTTCAGAACAAAAATGGATGACTGGTCTATCACAGTGGTGCAGAACTAGTTAACCTTGATCCGCGAAAATCTGGGTGTTCGATAGAATATTATTTTATCGTGTTCTTTCTCTCCAATTAATCATGTTTATAGCGATAGAAGGAATAGATGGTTCTGGAAAGAGCACTTTGGCCGGCTCACTTGAGAAAGTCCTATCTTCTTACAACTACAGGGTCTTTAGCACATATGAGCCAACTGATAAATTTAAGGAAAATCAGGAATTCCTGGAGAAGGCAGGTCGGGAAGAGCCTCTTTTGTTGTTATCTCTATTCCTTAAAGACAGAATTGACCATTCGAAGGAAATAGAGGCAAAACTGGAAGCTGGAAACATTGTCATATGCGATCGCTATTCACTTTCAACATTTGCATATCAGGGATCCATGCTCAAGAACAATTTTAAAGATGAAATATCATGGATCAAATGGATGGAAAACGCTCTGGGGATAGTTCATCTTGTACCTGAATTAACAATATATCTTGATCTTGACCCAAAGGAATTTCTGGCCAGAAAGAAGGAAAATCGCCAATACGAAATGTTTGAGAATGAAGCATATCTTCGTTCTGTTCATGATGCATACAGAAAAGCCATAGACCATAATATTTTATCAAAAAGTTTCCATATTTGCGATGCTAGATTGCCAAGAAACCAAGTTCTTGAATGTGCATTGGAAGGGATAAGACGCAAAACTAACCTATTGCAGTAATTATTGAAGGGTTTAATTTGTTCGCAGTCAGATTC
>JAJZYV010000266.1 GCA_021797955.1 Thermoplasmata archaeon | reverse complement strand
CGTACAATGAAGCAAACATTATCAAATATTTCCAGTTCATAGTTCAAGAGATAATCAGCGATGGAAAGATTCCTCACATGAAAAAGGATGCTGCAATGCTCATTGTTGAAGAGGGCAAGAGAAGGGCAAATATCATAGACCACAGGGAAGAGGCTCTAACACTGAGATTAAGAGAGCTTGGTGGACTGATAAGGGCTGCTGGAGATATTGCTGTGTCGAAAAATAAAAAATATATTGAGAAAATAGATGTGATTGACGCACTGAAGATTTACATGCCCGTGGAAGAAAAGATAAACAAGATTTATGGAAGCATGGGTAACGCAATATCAAGTGAAACCACTGCAAGCCAGAAGATGTCCGGATACTATGGCGGATTCCATAACTACTATGCTGACCCGTCCTACCAATAATTTAGTTTTTACTAATTAAATTTATTTATATGTGCAAAAATCGCAAATTTAAGAATAGGTTAATAAATTAGATTTAATCTACATGTGGTGTTATTATGCCGATAGCTTTGGGAGAGAAAGCTCCTGATTTCGTAGTAAATACAAGTAAAGGTCCGATATCGATGTCCTCATACAAAGGCAGGTGGGTGTTACTTTTTTCACATCCCGCAGATTTTACTCCGGTTTGCACAACGGAGTTCATGGCCTTTTCTGAGAGGTATGATGATTTCCAAAAGCTTGGAGTGGATTTGATTGGACTCAGCATTGACAGCGTTTACAGTCATATTGCTTGGACCAGAGATATTAAGGAAAAATACAATGTTGAAGTGCCCTTTCCAATAATTGCGGATATCAACAAAGAAGTAGCGAACCTTTTTAATGTGATTAATCCAGATGATGGACTGACAGTGAGAGGAGTGTTTATAATAGACCCAAACCAGAAGGTCAGGTGGATGGCTTATTATCCTGCCGAAGCGGGAAGAAATGTCAATGAAATCCTTAGAGTGATCAAAGCACTGAAGTTCAACTGGGAAAGAAAGCTTGCGACCCCTGCAAACTGGCAGGAAGGCGATGCAGGAGTTATGGGTGCACCCCTTACTCTTGAGGAAAGCTATAAGAGAGAGAAAGATGGCGCCGAGAGATGGTATCTTAAAAGAGTTAAATGACCGACTGCGCAATGTATAATGTTACGATGGAGGGATCTCATCCCTCTACCATATGCATTGAGATTTCTAAACTCCCGAATTCCTTGAAGTCCCTTACGGACATGATTGGATCTGAATATATGGACGAGATGATGTCAGAATTTATTAAGGAGTTTGCAAGGACTGACGAGATAATGCCTGAAGACAGGACTCTGGGATTTGTGGTCTTCAATGGCCCAAAAAAACAGGTTTCCATAGCATTCAGCAGAATTAGTGATTCCCTGAAAAAGGAATTAAGAGAATCCGGAAAGAAAATAGAATCAACCGGATTTAAGGTAGAATACGATTTTGACTGAACATATTTTTAATTTTGAAAATAATAGCAATTGAATTATTATATTTTCAATGGTTTATATAGTCTGTATAGGAAAATTAATATTTACCAGTGAAATTTGTTTTCATGGAAAACGAAAACATAATCGCCGTTTCAACGAATTACATTTCTGGTTACAGAATCACGAAGGTTTTTGGTACAGTTTGGGGAATAACAGTCAGAAGCAGGGGGATCGGTGGAAATATTATGGCGGGATTGAGATCCATCAAAGGTGGAGAAATAAAGGAGTACATTCAACTCTTAAATGAAGCCAGAACCATTGCTTTTGATAGATTGAAAGCAGAAGCAAAGACAATTGGGGCAAACGCTCTCATCGATGTTAGATTTGATTCTTCAGATTTTGCTCAGATGATGACAGAGATTGTGGCTTACGGAACTGCAGTTACAGTTGTTCCGTCTGGAAAAGAAGGAGACTTGGTTTCCCTATCTTAAATAAAATTATTTAAAGTTTAACCCTTAAATAACTAAATTGTATTACTAAATTATGTTCGACTCACCATGGGAATGGCTCATTGTTGGAGTAGTGGTGCTTATCCTATTCGGAAGCAGCAAGAAGATTCCAGAACTTGCTAGAAGTTTGGGGAGAGCTTCAGGGGAGTTCAAGAAAGGACAAACTGATATCCAGAATGAGATAAAGAAGTCCATGAGTGAACCAAATAATGTAGCAGACCCAGAAAATGAAAAAGTCGTTACTCTTGCTCAGTCCATGGGGATTGAAACAACAGGTAAGGATGCAAAACAGATTAAGAATGAATTATCAGAGAAGCTTAAAAGTGGTAATTGATGGAAAGTGGCCCAATAAAGGTCATTGCAAACAATATTGATGAATTGAGATACCGCCTGATTAGGATATTAGTTCCGATCCTAATCCTATTTTCTTTTTTTTTATTTTTTGAACTTAAGTTTTACCCCACTGTGAGATACTTTTATTTTAGTTCCTTTCCCTATCCTTATCCAGATCCATACAATAACATGGGTGCCCAGTTTATAAAGTTGATAATTAGCCACATTGTCACCCAAGGTTTTGTTATATTTGCAATAAAACCCACAGATGGTGTTGTAGCCGACTTTTATTCCTGTTTATTTTTGGCAATAATCGTTACCTCACCGAATATAAGCTATCAGCTGGGAAAATTTATAGGTCCGGCACTTAAAGCAAACGAAAGAAGAGTAATAAGAACAACTCTTGTTCCATCACTTGTCCTCTTTTTATCTGGTGCAATTGTGGGGGTGCTATATGTAGCTCCCCTTATGTTCAAAATTCTGTATCAGTTCGACTTAGGAGTTGGAAGCCAGCCCAGCATGAGCATAACCAGCTTTGTATCATTTTTCCTGATCTATGTTTTGGCATTTGGACTGTCTTTTGAGACCCCGGTCTTCATGGTTGGACTTACATACCTGAATATTGTCCCCTCTGGTTACTGGGTTGCTCACTGGAGACATGCAATTGTGGTTGCGCTCATTTTTGGAGTGATTTTTTCTCCCGGAGTAACTGGGTTTACAATGATGCTTCTTGCAATTCCAATTATTGCATTATATTTTGTGGGGATACTTGCAACAAAAAGATTAGAAAAGCGAAGAAAATTAAAAGAAGAAACTGCAGATCAATAGAACTTTTCGTTCCTGTAGTTCTCCAGATCCTTTAATCTGATTGTCCTGGTATCTTTTGAATGGATGTAATGTATGTAATTCTTGATTGCATTCTGATCCATTAATTTGGCAGACTTTGTCTTTGCAAAAAATTCGTTGTCCAGATCCTTTGCAATGCTTATGGCATCGTTGAGTGTTCCAATTTCGTTGATTATGTTACTTTTCATAGCTTCATCGGCATTCACTGATATTCCCCTTGCCATTATGGAAACTGCATTCGGTGAAGCAAATTTTTGCAAAGATTCAGGCGGAATCATGATACCGGGAAAGTCAAATTTGCTCTCTGGAAATCCAAAGATTGCATTTTTATCGGACACAACGTAATCACAGAGGAATGATAATTCCAACCCTGACCCAAGAACATACCCGTGCTGATAGCAAATTACAGGATGATCATAATTCCTTATGAATTGAGCAATTCCCATGCCTATCTTAACAACGCCCTCGAGAAACTGGTTGTCCTTAACCAGATGGCAAGAGCAGTCATATCCCCGTGTAAAATTCCTTCCCTTGGAATAAATAACAACCGGAAGCTGATCATCATCTGAAGTAATATCTGAAATTTTGATCAGGAGTTGCTGTAACACCTCCATATCCATGGTGTTTTCAGGATCGTTCCCAAGGGCTAACTTAATAACTCCATCTTCCCTTTGCACACTTAATTTCCTGTTCAATACATCGTCAGGTTGTATCTAAGATCAGCCTCT
>JAJZYV010000265.1 GCA_021797955.1 Thermoplasmata archaeon | reverse complement strand
CCATTGGCGGATCTATTATAACAATAGAATCTCCCTTCAGAAGCATCGTGCCATATTGATCTATTCCCAGCTCTGGATCATTTGATCTCCATCTAAATATGTTCCTTGAAACAGGTATTAACATGTGCTCTTAATAGCAAAATCTAATTATAAACTAATTGCTTATTTTAAGTGATTAGATCGTCTCACAGTTCATGAAATGTCATACAGACATCGACCAATATCTATTTGATAATAGTTTTGGGATATGCCGTCCCAACATATCCCACTGATCATACGCATATTATAGAGAATATTGTTTCGCCATATGAAAAAAATAAAGTATAGTAAAAAACATATCATAAAGATAGTTTTATTACTGAATATATTTGGGGTATCATACAAATCAGCAAGGATATTATTTATATTGCATATTCAGCTTACGATACAGGAGAAATATCCGAGTATATATTTGAGAATACACATTCCATACAGGTTATTACACCAATTGGAGAGGAGATATTATATCTGATAGATTAACAGTTAACAAAAAGAAATAAATAAATCTTAGAAAGGGATATTCTTCTTTATATTCCTTAAGATGGGAGAAAGAAAGAACATTTTCCATATTAGAGGAGATCAAGTATGCTGAAAATATCTCATACACGCGTAACAGATCATATAATCACGCAATAGGTTTTAAGTTCATTGCATACAATCTAATGGTAATATCAAACATTGAATCTGGAGAAAGGCCAAGGAAGATTAAGGGTACCTTCAGTTGTTGAAATATGAGACGCTCTATTTAATTGAATCTGTTGTTTGAATTGATACAAACATTATTGAAAAAATCTTTTGTCTAAGTCTTATCTTTAATTTGGAAATACCATCCTGATTTAAAGCGACAACTTTAAATAAAGAATTCTTCTCATTCTCTTTATGTTAAAAATTGAAGACCTCAACAAGATTAGCGTTGAGATCAATTTTCCAAGCGACTTTAAGGTAGAGGCAACAACGCCTTTTCACAAACTCTCTTTGGATAAAATCACCGTGGGGTCCTTTCCCCATATAAGCATTACCACCAGAGGGATTGTGGATAAGTTGTTAAAAGACCTTCCATATATATCCCTAATGGGAAGAAACTCAACTTTTACTATTGACCACGATGGGATAGATGTCACCATATCTCCTAAAGGAGGTGGTATATTTTCCTTAGATGGAGATGATGATGAAAAGAAATTTTCTAGTAGGGATTACGAGAAAATAAGTGGAGACGCCAATTACTTATTTGGTTCTATTTTGGGGTCACTTAATTTATCAGACAAGGTTCTTCAAACAACAATCAGACTTGAATTTTCAAAGAAAGGCATATTCAAAAAGTCATTTACAAGCAAGATAAATAAGAATGAGTTTAAGTCTGTAAATCTAAAGGACGTACCACAAATCTCTTTTTCAGTAGAAGACAGGGAAGAAAAGTCAAGCAAAACTGAAGTAGTCTATGAGTTCTTGAGAGAAGATCTAGATGAAATCAATGTGATTAAGAAATTCACAAAGGTTTTTTCCCCTGTTGACATATCCGGCACAATAGATAAATTCTTAGGGAATCTAAACTCCGTTCTAAAGGACTGGTGATCGTTTAATGGTGGAAACAATTAAGAACGAACCACATGGTGTTGAAGTAACAGACTCAGATAAACATAAAAAGCTAATGATGGCTTTGATACCTATTCTCAACGAAGTAATTCTGACTAAGAGACAGGGAGCCACCTTGGAGTTACTAAGTTTTCCAAAAACTTCTGAACCTGATGTAGAGGATAGAGTCAGTGATCTTGAGACAAAGATTGAAACTATGGAACGGGAAATTAAGAGACTCAGAAAACAGCTAGATAATAACATAAAAATAATGGATTTTCTCAAGGAAAGTCTCGAAACTGTTATTGAAAAAAGAGTAAACGAGACCTTAGAAGATATTGGTTTCTCCCCCATAACTTCTGCTGTGCTCAGTGAGTATGATGATAAGGAGGTTGAAAAATGTAAGTCAACAATAATCGAAGAAATCAAACTTACGAATGGCGTTACAGATGCAAGTGATATAGCAAAGAAATACGGATTTCCAACGAGATTGGTAGCAGGATGTTTTGATTACTTGCTATCGGAGGGTAAAATTGGTCAAATCGAAGAATGATGACGACTCGATTAAAATTAAGTCAATTAAAAGCAGACGATACGGAAAATGCTGGGAGGGTAAATTCATAAAGGTCAATGTATGTGGGAGTAAAGAGGTTAATATTTCTGGCGAAGACCAACCATGCAACAGCAAATACCAACATTGTGTTTCGTATGATGAGGGTTGTTGTGTTCAAATAATCAAATTTACAACTACAAGGTATTTTGTCTATGAATAACCTCTAGATTCATATTGCTATACATAAGAAATAACCCTTTTTGCCTTTTGAGTTTTTTTGAATCAATCATTATCTTCCTATTTTTTTATTTTGTCTATGATTTCTTTTTACCAAGAAAGGCTAGATGTCTATCTTTAGCTGATTTTATTGCATTTAGATCCAAGGTAACCTTCAAATTTTATAATACCTATCTTCTTTGTAATTATAGCGTGTAGTCTTTGTCGTTTCAAATAAATGGTCTGTTTCTGTGCTATAAAATTAAGACATTAAATTAACATATTGAATTTTATTTAATAAAAAATAACATACAAAACTATTAAGATAAAATATGCAGCAAAATCTTTTCCGTGGTTAAATTTTAACTAAAATGTGTTAATTCCAAAACTGTAAAAGATGTAGTAAGTGTAGCTTTTGATCCAGCGTTTATTAAGAAATTGAGGCGAAAAGTTGATGCACATAGAGATCTGTATGAGAAGAATGAAGCTGCTGTAAGACAACATCTAATAGACCCGTACTCAGAGAACTGGGCTGGAATATAGAAGATCTTGACCAAATGCTGCCAGAAGACAGCACGGGAGAAGGTGGATTTCCAGATTGCGCATTATTGCAGGATAATAAGAAGATAATACTCTTTGAGGCAAAGAAGCTCTCTGCGGACCCGATGTCACATCTTAAGCAACTGGCAAGATACTCTACTGATATTGGTTTCAAAGTATGGATTGATTACAAACGGTTCAGAATATGCTCTTTTCAAAGCATATGAGTAATTTAAACCATTTATAGACAGATTAATATAGAAAACAACCCTGTTGAAAGGATCATTAGAACTCTCAGTAGCGTATCTCATAATAACATAATGAGAATCGAAGAACTCGCAAAGAAAAGTGATAACCTGAATATTCTGTGAGACGAACTTATTGATGATCCAGTGATATTTTCGAGAATTCTTTCAGATTACTTCAGAAAACAACTTTCATCAAGTTTTCAAAACTTGGACTATTAAAGCGATGAAGTTAGAGAGTTCTTGAAGGAAAAGGTATAAGCCCTTTAAATCTAATGGGATCGCATAAGAAAGGTAAATGGACCATAAGTATGAGGGAAGATCATAATAAAGATAAAATGGATTTCCAGACACCATGTACAAAAGAGACAGACAACAACCAAACTACGCATAACCATAGTATAAGGACCATGGATGGAGTAAATCAGAGGGACCATGTTAAATTTTCTTAATTAGTATTTTTCATTTTGTATATTAATTCATGACCTCGTGCCCGTTGAATGGTAGATATTTTATTTCCTATCTACAATGATTATGTGTCTGATCTCTAAAAAAATTTCAATGCGGAGGGCCGGATTCGAACCGGCGAACCCCTACGGGAATGGACCCTAAATCCATCGCCTTTAACCTAGCTCGACAACCTCCGCAGCGTCTCTGAATATCTAGAGAGTATATTAAAATTGAGA
>JAJZYV010000264.1 GCA_021797955.1 Thermoplasmata archaeon | reverse complement strand
GCCATACAACGGTTTCGATCCCTTTGGAATGAGACAGTTGACAGATTACATACTCGAAGCTCGAGATAGGGGGAATACTGTATTAATTTCATCGCACATATTAAAGGAAGTTCAATCAATCGCTGATGAATTTATTTATATTGACCGGGGAAGGCTGGAAAAGTCGATTGAAACAGATGAAATTGAAAAAGCATCCGGAAAGGTATGGATCAGGGTAAAGAATCCTGATGATAACTTCACAAATATAGTATCAAAATTTGGAGACGTCAGGAGGATAGGACAGGCATATGAGTTGACGCCAAATGCAGATTTAGGTCTGGATGTAAGCGAAATAAACCAAACGCTTGTTAAGGAAGGTTACAAGGTCGAGTCAATATACCAGGAAAAGAGAACCGTTGAGGATGAATTCTTCCAAAAAAAGAATAATTAATTCAGGTCCGCCGGGAATTGAACCCGGATCACAGGCTCCGGAGGCCTGTATGATATCCTTTACACCACGAACCTAGCGCTTATATCCGATCTTTCTTAATAAATCCCTTCTCTTTTCCTTGTCCTGATCATTTTCAACCCCCAGGGGTGAATATCCATCAACCACTCCTAAAATGGAACCACCCTGTTCTGTTCTATATACAATAACTGAAAGGGGATTTGCTGTGGATGCAAATATTCCACCAACCTCCATGCAGTTCTTTATGGAGTTCAGAATTGAGATTGGAAATGTGTTTCTCAGCATTATCAAAAACGTATGACCACATGCTACGCGCTTGAGATTTTCAATACCCACTTTTACCAATTCTTCATCATTCCCTTCGTGCCTGATCAATCTTTCTCCTGAAGCTTCAGAGAATATTATTGCGTACTTTGAAGAAGAGTTCGCTGTTTTTATGATCTCTTCCAGATCCTCAACCGTCTTGATAAAATGAGAATATCCCAGTATAAGGTTGCAGCCCTCTGGCATATTTATCTTAACTACATCAATGCTTTCCATTGAATGTGTCATACATAATTAGTTTAAATTATTGACTGTGAAAATTTAAAGAACTTGTTTGAGCACAAGGCTACCGTAAATAACCATTATCACTAAGATTATCTCCTCCAGCAATGAGTTTGGCACTATGTAAAGTAACATCATCAATCCCAAAAATAGTCCGGTGGTAGGTTCCTTTTTGTATATGTCTCCCAGTGTGGTGATCATTCCTGTGATATTCCTCACTAATCCTTTTTTATTGTAATTCATTACAATAATGGAAACGTACGCTACTATGATGAAAAGAGAGGCAACTAAACCACCTACAATCGGTATGAAGGAAATTATTATGTCAACAAATGAAATAAAAATAGCAATCATCAGAATTATTCCCTTTGTTTCGAACGAATCAGACAATGCAGTTCTTACTGAAAATTTTCCCGTATCGACTAAATCTGCGGATGAGAATGTCTGCCAGAAAATTGCCAGAACCATGAAAAAGTTGGTTAATATTGCAACAATTAGTAATGCAATGAACCTGAGAATTGAATTTGTAATCCCAGTACCTGCGTTTATATGAAAAGCAATCATTATCTCATTGGCTGAACTTGCTGCAAGCAAAGCTATCACGGCAGCTATTATCAGACCAAATATATATGGAAGTATTATCGTGGGCTCTTTTTTTATGAATTCTAAGGCCCGTTTTAGTGAAAGTGCCTCATCTGCCATTTACCTAGCATTTAAAACATTAATATATATTTTTATAAAAGTGATCAATTTGTCTGACAAAATAAGTTTTAGAAAAATCCTTAGAGAGAAACTGGAAAAAAAGATTTATTACAATGGTAAGTATGACAACGAATGACCGGAGAATTGGATTATGGGACAATAATAGTGGGTGCAGGAACTGCTGGTCTATCAGCAGGATGTGTTCTTAATGAAAATTCAACATCTTACTTAATTATAGATAAAAAAGATGAAGTGGGCCTCCCTGTCAGATCAACAGGAGCCGTTTCGCTTGAATGGGTCAATAAAATAGGCATGCCCGTAGACAAATCCATTATTGCTTCTTATATCAACAATATGTCATTCAGAACAGTTGGAGGAAAGAGAATAGATTTAAAATTCAACCATCCAGTTGGATTGGTGTATGATTTCACAAAATATGAAAAGTTTTTATCTTCTAAATTTAAGGGCGAGTTGAACTTAAAATTAAAAACCAGGGTTCTTGATGTCACAAAAAATGAAGTTGAACTGAACAATGAAACCTTAAAATGTAAAAATGTAATTTTAGCAGCAGGACCCCAATCCAATCTTGGAAACAAATTGGAAAAGACGCAGGCCCTTGTGGCGTATGAGGAAACCAGAAAACTTGAGAAAAGGGATGATTTTCAGATGATTCTGTGGTTTGGAAATGATGCTCCTGGAGGTTATTACTGGGATTTTGCAGACTCTGATAACACCAGGAAGGTAGGGGTTTGTTATTATCCTACTTCCAACCGAACTCCAAAGGATGTTCTCAATGAGTTTACGGAAAAATTTCCGGAAACATCGGGTAATATTGTTCACACAATGGCTCACCAGATTCCCCTAACCGAACCTTCCAAGACTGTGATAAGGGACGGTTTGTATCTAACTGGTGATATGGTTAATGCAGTGCTGAACACCACAGCTGGTGGTTTACAAGGAGCATTCTGGTCCGGAAAAGAGGCAGCTAAGGGAGTCTTGAAGAATGACGCAAGTTTATACCAAAATACCTGGGACACCCAGATTAGACCCTGGTTGATGAAACACCACCAGCTTCATAAGAAAATACACAAAACTGGTGAAAAATCTGTAGGAAGATATATTTCCTTGGCTAAACTGATGACAAAGTCAATGCAGATTAAAGTTTTTGGTGGTCTATAATCCCATTTTGATATTATAAGTCGAGATTTTAAGGTTAAATATGATAAGAATGAACGCATTCACAACTTAAAATGAGTGTTAGTGTTAAAGTTATAGAGATTCCAATCGCGATCAGAGCCCTAAAAACAGCCTCAATTTATGTTGTCTCAAGTGAAAATAAAAATATACTGGTTGATACAGGAATGGATTCTCAGATAGATGTTTTTCTGAACGGAAGTGGAATTGACATCAATCAAATTGATGGTGTTGTTCTAACTCATATGCATATAGATCATTTGGGTGGATCATCAAGATTAGGTACCAAATTTGGCATTAAATCTTATCTGGGTGCCAGGGATATGGAGCGAGTTTCAACAATCCAGAATTCACCTGAAAAATTCATTGAATGGCAAAAGGAATATCTAACAATGCATGGGGTTCCTAATTTCTACACAGATTCAATGAATAAGTTTCACCCAGTATATACTGAACTGAAAAATTACCTGACTCTGAATACTGATGATTTTGAGGAATATTCCAATTTAAGAAATATATTCAATGTAATAAGAACTCCTGGACATTCTCCCGGATCCACGTGTTTCGAAACGTTAGATGGAAAAAACCTTTTCACGGGAGATCATGTTCTCGAAAGAATAACACCCAATATTAGTTACTATGATGAAAATGAAGACATGCTCGATGAATACATTAAAAGTCTTAATCTGATAAGGGAAAACAAATCCGAAAATATTTTTCCGGGTCATGGAAAACCATTTCACAGTCTAAAGGAAAATATTGACAGAATATTGAAACACCATGAAGAGAGGTTGGACGAGGTAAGAAGAATTTGCGCCAACAATAGGATTTCAGCCTACGAGGTTGCGGGAAAAATGAGATGGAGTAAGGGCAGGACTCTTGAAAGTATGAACCTTATGGAGGCAAATTTTGCAATTGGGGAAGCCATTTCACATCTAAGGTATCTTTCGCATCATGGACAGATAGAGGAAATAATGCCCGGTTC
>JAJZYV010000263.1 GCA_021797955.1 Thermoplasmata archaeon | reverse complement strand
CGGTTATTTTCAAACCCAACTTTCATTGTCGATCTGGGTAATTCTCATTTATCTTTTGGTAATAGCTGTGGGCACCACGCAGTTCGGGCGTCTGGGTGACGTAGTGTCCAGGCGTACCATTTTCAGCAGCGGGTTACTTGTTTTTACCATTGGATCAGCTCTTTGCGGAGCATCGTCAACAATTTATGATTTAATAGTATTCAGGGGATTCCAGGCACTAGGTGCTTCTATGATCCAGTCGAATAGTGGTGCAATAATCGCAGAGAATTTCCTACCACATAAGAGAGGCAGGATATTTGGCTACACTGCCATAGGTTTCAACTCAGGAGCTATGCTCGGAATAGTTCTGGGAGGGATCATAACGACATTCGTAGGATGGCAGTATATTTTCTACATTAACGTACCAATTGGAATTTTTGCCTTTATATTAGCAATGAAAAACATAAGCAAAAGCGAAAAAATATCAAACAAATTAGATCTTGTTGGTACTACATTACTCGGTTCCGGATTAGGATTTATTGCATACGGCGGTGTCAATATCACATCATCAGGAATTGATCATTTCAATGAGCTAATTCTTTTGATTGGAATAATTTTGATCCTATGCTTAATATTCGCGGAATCCAGAGTCAGGAAGCCATTGATTCCATTCAGCATATTTAAGGTGAGGGTACTGAGCTACTCCATAATAGCCGCCTTTCTTCAGAGCCTTGGATTTCTCTCTGTGGTGTTCCTGTTAATTATGTACCTCCAAGGGATTAGGGGTTTAACGCCATTCATTAGCTCTCTCTATTTATTACCGGGATACGTGGTAGGTAGTATTCTGGGTCCCTTATCCGGAAGACTGTCAGATAGGATCGGCTCAAGGATTCCAGCTACATTGGGAATGCTTGTAATGGGAGTAGCGATAATAATCTACACAACGTTGACAATTTCAGTATCACTGGATATTATAATCATAGGCTCTTTCTTTACTGGAATAGGTTCTTCGCTGTTCTATCCTGCCAACAACAGTGCAGTTATGGCAAATTCACCCAGAGAGTTATTTGGGTTATCTTCAGGTTTTCTAAGAACTATGTCAAATATTGGTATGCTGGGCAGTTTCGTAATTTCAATTTCAATAGCAAGTCTGAGTGTAACGAGACAAGTCGCCTATGAGGTATTTGCCGGTGTAAGTAACCTCAACGGAGGACTGAGTTTAAAAGTGTCTGATGCTCTTCTTTCTGGAATAAGGGTCGCATTGTATTACTCTCTTGCAATTCTTCTTCTTGGTGCAATATTTTCTTTTGCCAGAGGAAAGGAGGTTAGGGAAAGTCAAAAAGTGGCTAAGGAAGATAGTATTTCTAAATAATGTAAATAATACTTATATAAAATCTTTTAATACGAGAAAATGCATAATTCGGTGAAGCTTTTTTTCATAACAAAGGCAATTAGATCATTCACCTTCTCAACCATTGCAATAGTTTCACCATTTTACCTATCGGAATTGGGGCTTAACAGCATCGAAATTGGTTTTGCGCTGTTCTTGAGTTTGTTGTCTACGACCATATTCGTATATTTGTTCGGAAAGATAAATTTTAATTACAAAGGGAGAACCGTATTTCTTTCATTTCTGACTTTAATTGGCTTGGCCATAATGATAATTTTTTATAATAACAGCATTGGTTTCATTGTGGGTGTTATATTTGGGGGAATCTCCTTAACTGGAAGAGATCTTTCTGCCTTTCAGCCCATTGAGCAATACACAATGAGTTACTACATCGAAGATCAGAATGAAAAAAATATAGCATTTTCACTTTATGATTTCAGCTCATATATTGCTTCCACGATAGGTGCTGTTTATCTCACAATTTTCGCAAAACTACCGTTTATTGATCTATTTAGCATCATATTCATTCTTGTGGTGATTGAATCTAATGTTTACTTTGCATTGAAATTTCCAAAGCATGTCCCGAAGAAGAAAACTGAGGATAAGGACGGAATTTATGCGGGTCATATAAGAACAATGTCCTTTCTGTTTTCCCTGGATGCATTGGGGGGCAGTTTGGTAGCAACATCAATGCTTTCCCTATGGTTTCTGGAGGTTTATCATATAAGCCTCAGCACGGCTGGTTTTATCTTCAGTATTGTGAGTGTGACTACAGCAATATCCATTCTTGTTTCATCTAAGATTCAGAATAATCTGGGGTTGATAAAAACAATGGTGTACACTCACCTCATCAGTAATGGATTTCTCATTTTTATGCCCATAATTCACAATCTGTATTGGTCTGAAGCACTACTGTATTTAAGACAAACTACTTCTCAAATGGATGTTCCAGCCCGTGGGAGTTTTATAAACACTTTCTATCCAAAAGATGTTAGAATTGCTGCAAATACATCATTTACCAGCGCAAGGTCTGCATCTCAGATGCCTGGTCCAATATTGGGGACATCCCTTCTGAGCATATTCCCATCATCAATGATATTTTTAGCAGGGGGGATCAAAGTTTCATATGACTTGCTATTATATTGGAAATATAGATGGTTTAAAAAATAAATAGATAAAATAGTTATCTTTTGAATCAATTAAGAAAGGATAAGAAAATATGCAATTATATATACTTAGACACGGAGAAACAGAATGCAACAAACTTGGCCAATGGTACTGCCCAATCACATCTCCAATAAATGAAACCGGAATCTTTCAGGCAAAGGATATCGGAAGAAAACTCGATAAAATCAAATTTGATAAGATTTATCTCAGTCCTGCGAAAAGGTGCATTCAAACTGCGGAATACGCCTTGGGTAACAGCTTGGATCACCGCTCAACCATCGAAAATGACCTTGTTGAAAGGGACTTAAAAGGATTAAGGAACCTTAATACAGTGGAAATTCTGGAAAAGTACAATATTGATCTAGACAAACCTACCACAAGTAAAATAGATCATTTAGGAGATATTGAGAATAGCGGCAAATTTCATTCCAGAATTCGTTCGACTGTGGAAAGGATAATAAGTAATGGAAAGAAAGAGGAAAATATACTTCTTGTAACACATGGGGGTGTTTTATTTTCGTTCTCTGAGCAATTCCTAAACCTGGAACCAAAGAGAAGCACGTTTGAAAATTGTGCGTTTTTAGGATTGAACATAGACGAAAATGGCTTTTCCCCTTTCCTGTCTATAAATGTAAGACAGGACTGGTACCGGGAGGTCAATCCCTCATGGTCAAGCTTGCGGCTATAATGATTGGATCCCAAACTGGACCAAATGGTGGAGTGTAACCGAGATCGGCATAAAATAAATCTTCAGTTGTCATTTTTCCGGAAATCGCCGTAGCTATTACATTTAATCTCCATGCGCCGTTGTCCTTTGAGCATATTTCTCCACCTAACAACAATTTGGAATTCTTATCATAAACAATCTTCACCGTGATGTTACTTCCTCCAGGGTAATACTTGGCCCTTGACCATCCAGTTACAATTTTTGATTCAACTTGGAAACCTCTATTTTTGGAATCTTCTTCAGAGAGTCCACAGAATCCAATTTCAAAGTCCAGAACTTTCAATAGGGTTGTCCCAATGCTGCCTTGAAATATCATATCTCTTCCAGATGCGTTTGCTCCAGCTACACGTCCCATCTTGTTTGCCACCTGAGCCAACGGAAAATTTTCTCTCTTCCCATCAATTCTGTTTTTAAAAATTGCACAATCACCCGCAGAATAAACTCCATTTACAGAAGTTTCCATTTTATTGTTTACCAGCACGAATCCATCGTGATCCAATTCGATCTTCGAATTTGCTAAAAATTCTGTATTTGGTTCAGTTCCGATTGCGTAAAACAGGTGAGAGAATTCAAGATCGCTATTATTCACTTTCACAATCGGGTTTCCTCTCTCCGATT
>JAJZYV010000262.1 GCA_021797955.1 Thermoplasmata archaeon | reverse complement strand
ATTTTGCATTAGAAAGAGATGAACAATATGAGCGTCTGTAAGCAATTTTGAAAATTTTCCAGAAAATTCTGTTTATGACTCCATTTTCAATTTTAAGTTCTTCACTTACGGTCATTCTCCTGGAAGGTGTATGTATGTATGCTACCGTAGTGTTGAAGGGTACAGGATAATAAGGTGTGCTAACGAAACTTTTCCTTTGGCTTGGAAAAGAACAATAAGAAATCAAGATGTTCATAAAAAGCCCCCTCCCTTTTGGGATAATTCTGCAAATGGAGATGACAAATTTAGATTTCAAACCAGTAAAGAACACCCCAGGCGAAGCGCTATCCCTTGACCATATAAAGGATATTTTACTTTCCAGTTTTCGTGCAATTCTCTCTAACCAGATGTACTCTCCTCCAAACGTTTTGTTTGCCATATATATATCTAATTCTTTGTTCTCTGTTCCCATGACATACACTCTTCTTCCTTGGATGATTTCTCTTTCAGCGAGAGAGTTTATAAATTTTCTCCTGATCCTGGTCATTTCTATTTCTTTGTTCATGCTATGTTACTTTTACAAATACCCAAAAAATTACATCAGCATCAGAAGTAAGATAGTATTATCTCTAACGGTATATTCCGAGCATTCAAAGAGCTTTTTCCGTATGGTAAATTTAGAGTAAAGCGTTACTGGTGTACTGGAAAAAAACAGACTTTTACTCTCTTATTCACTATATATTCTTTCATTGACATCACGAAGAATTGATATTCATCCACGCTGAATTGTAATATCCTGTGAGTTGATTTGAAAAGAATTCGAATGAAAAGTTATTAGCTCATAACAAATCTCTTTCAATCAATGCTGATAGCTCGGGTCAAAAGCCCATATAAAAGTATAAAAGTTTCATCCAGACCCCTTTAGGGATAGAGATATTTTTATTCATTAAAGAACTTATGCACTTTTCTTTTAAAAATTTCAAAAGAGAATTGCTTAACTCTTTCAAATCCCATTGATCTAAAATCATCTTCCATTGACAAGACCTCCTTAATCCCTATAACGCAATCTTCTGCATTTGGATCAACAAGAACCGCACTATTGACGGCTACCTCCTTGAGGACATCTATATTGGACGCTACTACTGGAAGACCAGAGGCAAATGCTTCAACCATTGGATAACCAAATCCCTCTTCTAGGGTCGGAAATAATAGAACATCGCATGCATTGTAGAGTTCGTTAAGTTGAATATCGTTTAGATACGAGAACTTGTAACAATTATCTAAACCATCACCAACCCTAACAAGTGAAAATTTGTCCCCCAAAAGTTCCATTGTCTTTGAGACGACCTTGAGATTTTTCCTATATTCTGCAGTAGAGACCGATAAGACCAGTTTCTTATCAGTAGGTAGCCCCAACTTTTTACGTATTGACATCTTTTGGTCCATAAACTTGAAACCATCTGAAACAGGAGGGTAGATAACTTCAATATCTCCGCCAAAGCCTTCATTCTCCAAATCTTGCTTGACATGGTTAGAGATAGCGATTATTCGCTTAATTTTCTTGTAATCGTTGAGATATTTAACATAGTGCATCTTTTTTTTGTGCCCGACGAATTCCTTCTTCAGAAAAATAAGGTCAAATAGTGTAACAGAGGTGTTCTCTTCCATGAGAAACGGCTTAATGCCTATATTTGAAAAGTGAACACTATCGCCGGATAATTTTATCTTGTTTATAAGATTCCTATAGACAAATCGCTGAAAGTTGAAATTAAAATACCAACCGGTGGAAACAAATCTCGGGTAAATGCCTTTAACTTTGATACCAGGGTATTCTATATCGAGATTTTTGCTTGAATAGATGAGGCTATATACCTTCCCATGATCGCCGAGTGATTTGCCTAGATCATTCGTGTAGCGACCTATTCCAGTTCTTGTTCCAAAGTCGTTTATTATAGTTGTCATTAAAACCAGTGATGATAGTATCTGTATTGCCAATACTATATATTAACGTGCCCTGACCCTTTATTGATGAAGAAAAGATTGCTTTATACGTAGTTTCATTTTTAGACGCACTATTTTACTATGTTTGTTGTGAAATAATTGCAATCAAATAATCAAGTCCGTCATCATCTCTCATGACGAAGGTTTGCATTTCTTTAAGATTCTTTGTATTCGGGCTCTCCCCGTAAAGTACAACTTTAATCTGTCTAACAAATATGGAAGCGATGACAGTTACTAGCTTGCCAAACCTCAGTTGTCCTCTAAAAAATGATAGAACTCCTTCTGTCACGGTGTCTTTGATTATCCTAAAAGGAGTTAGATTCGTAAATTTAGAAAACCTCCTCACCTGACCTATCCTTGCTTGATAACTGTCAAGTGCAAATATTGGTTTCGAAAGACGCTTAGCGTACTTGATCGTTCCGGATTCCTCCATTCTTGTTCTGTGAGCAAAAGCAATGTGAGAACAGCTAGACATTGCATCTATTATGTCCTTATCAGCATGATTTCCAATGGAAACATTAACAAGATCATTCTCATGATTACTATACTGTTTATTATATATATTAATAGATATTTTCTTTCTTTTCCCATATTTTCTCTTGAAGGCATTAATCTTCTTCTCTGCGTCCGGATCGATTGGATTCACTCCCACTAAAAGTTCCGCATGAACTTTTAACTTTAAAGCCAATGAAATTATGTCTTCAGTTCCCTTTTGTTTCCCGATAAACCCAAAAGTTCCGATCTTTATTTCATCAATTTTTACTGGTTTTTGTATAGCGATGTTTTTATAGGATAAAACGGGGAGAATTGAATATCTCTCAATATGATCTTGTTCTGCTATTTCGGGGGACCTATATGTGACTATTAGGCCTTTGTCAATTAATATTTTCAGAAGTCCCGAAAACTGCTTTAGGCTGCCATGATTTTCGAGGATTACAGTGTCATGCCTATTGAGAAGCAACATAATATCCTCAAAAAACTTATCTGAGTCCTTGCTACTGGCGTGATACTCAAATATTACTAATGAACTTTGAACTGATTCAACAGTATCAGTCAAATTCACCAATATACCGTACTCTGCTTCCAGTCTCTCTTTGAGAATCTTAGAATGAATATATATTCCCTCTTCTTTCCCAGAATAACATATAATGTCCAACTTTCTTGGGAGCGAATATTCAGTTTCAGGATTGTTTACTTTAAATACACGGAAACTGCTTTTTTCCGGACCTTCTGTCCCTGTGTAAAAATTACTGTCCTTTGATGTATTCTGACTCGACCGGTCAAACGTAACACCTTCTTTAGAACGCTCACCAGTTGTATCAAAACCGCTTTCTATGATCGCACCACCACCTTTAGCAAAATTATAAAGGTTCTGATCAAAGTCAGATTCACTAACTAAAATTACCTTAAAAAAATGCAATGGAAAATGCAATTTAAAGTCTTTCTGATAAAAATAGCGTATACTTGTGTAATAAGGGTTATTATACACATTTCTTTCCTTATCAATCAAATACAATTTCTCATAACCACTATTGCAGAGATGCAGGCATAGAGAAAGATTTCCCGAACCAATGAAAAGAATTCTGTCGGTCTTTTGGACGTTTAAATTCAGCATTGCTTTTTCGAATTCGCTTGAGTTATCTTGATGAATTGAGTGTGAGTTGGACAATCTTTATCTTTATTTACAGTTTGGTTAATATTTTTACGTTTCTTCTCGTTAAATTTGACTTAACATCTATTTTAAGATTTAATGTTTATCCACGCTGTATTCTCTATCAATTTTTCATTATTCTGATTGAGATGATAAATCATCTTCGCCAGATCGAATCGCTTTGTTATCCTCTGTGCCCTCTCATCCCTGAGAATAATTTCACGCTTACACTCTTACCCCCTGTCCTGTAAACA
>JAJZYV010000261.1 GCA_021797955.1 Thermoplasmata archaeon | reverse complement strand
AGACTCCGGATCCTCAAGAAGATCAATAAGTGATGCAGCAAGGTCAAGTAAATCTAAGTACAAGGTTGAAGTTAATGTAAGAGAATGCACCAATTGCAGTCACAGGGGTCCCGAGGTAACCTGCTCTTTATGTGGGTCTTTCATGAAAGATACAGGAAAGGCGGAAAGAATAGAGGTAGACGTTGGAAAAATAATGAATTCAACGCTGGAAAGACTGCAAATTTCTAGAGAAAATATCAAGGAATTCAAGGGCGTGAAAAAGCTCACGTCTAAGGGCAGATACAGTGAGCCCCTGGAAAAAGGTATACTGAGAAGCGTCAATGATATATCTGTGAATAAGGACGGTACCTGCAGGTATGATATGAGTGATATACCAATCACACATTTCAAGACTTCAGAGATATTCCTATCCGATGCAAAGGCAAAGGTGCTGGGATATGAACCGGGAATGAATGAGATATTCACTCAGGATATTATAATTCCAATGGACTGTGCAAAATACCTGCTTAAGGTATCAAAGTATGTGGATGACCTACTGGTTAAGTATTACGGAATGGAACCATTTTACAATTGCAGGGAGGATGCAGATCTCATAGGTCATATGGTAATTGGGCTTGCTCCGCACACCTCCGGGGGAATCGCAGGTAGAATTATTGGTTTTTCCAACATGAATGGCGCATATGCGCATCCATTTTTCCATGCGGCCAAGAGAAGAAACTGTGACGGTGATGAGGATTCAGTAATGTTAATGATGGACGGACTCTTAAATTTCTCGAAGAACTTCCTTCCATCTACTACAGGCGGGCTTATGGATGCACCTCTTGTGATGACTCTGTTGCTTAAACCTGATGAAGTGGACAAGGAGGCCCTTAATGTCGATTCCCTCTCATCATACCCAATTGAGTTCTATGAAGCAACAGTTAAAAATGCAAAACCATCAGAAATAGAAGAACTGATGAAGCCAATAAAATTCCTGGTAGAGAAGAGCGGATCAGCAAGAGGAATAGGTTTCCAATTCAGTACAAGGGACATAAATGATGGGGTAAGGATATCCTCTTACAAAACACTGGGTACAATGTCCGAAAAAATTGAAAAGCAGTTAAATCTTGCAAAAATTATCGATTCTGTCGATCAGGATGATGTCGCCTCCAGACTGATCAATTCACACTTTTTACCGGATATGTTCGGTAACTTCAGGGGATTCTTTTCTCAGGAAGTGAGGTGCACAAAATGCAATACAAAATACAGAAGAATACCACTGTCTGGAAAGTGCCAGAAATGCGGAAATGCATCTCTCACACTGACAGTACACAGGGGTGGAATAGTGAAATATATGGAAGAAACAAGAAAATTAATGGAAAATTATAACTTACCGGATGCTCAGAGATACAGAATTGAAAATATTTTCAGATCCATTGACACTTCTTTCAACTCGACAGAGGAGAAGGTCAGGGAAGATTCTGGAGTCAATTCTCTTGACGAGTATTCAGAGATGGAGGAGATTTACGAATGAAAGGAGCGCTTTTTGTAACTGGTCCTGCAGGAACTGGCAAATCCACATTATGCGGGGCATTAAAGGAATGGTTCACACTTAATAACATGGATTCTGCAATAGTAAACCTGGATCCCGGTTCTGAGTTCATTCCTTACGAGAGCGACATAGACATTAGGGAATACATATCCATTCAGGATATTATGACTGAATATAGCCTCGGCCCAAATGGGGCACAAATAGTCGCATCAGATCTCATAATAGAAAACGTGGACAGGATAAAGAATATCCTTGATGAAATGACTGACTATTACATAATATTTGATACGCCCGGCCAAATCGAGCTATTCACTCTCAGAAATTCCAGCAATATAATAGTGGACAGTTTGGGAGGAAAGAAAGCAATGATTGCCTTTGTTGGCGATTCAGTAATTTCAACAACACCTTCTGGTCACATATCCCAGAAACTAATGTATGCTTCAGTACTTGCAAGGTTCTTCAAACCAACTCTTTATATCATGAACAAAACTGATTTAATAGGTGAAGAACAGGTCGAAGAAATCAAAGGATGGGACGAATCTCCAGAGAAGCTGGAAGACACCTTCATGGGAGAAGAAATATCAATGAGAAAGGACTTTTTCTATAACATTATATCATCATTCAAGGAGAGTGGTTTGAGCAGTAACCCAATACCAGTTTCCTCAAAGAATATGACAGGATTTGAGGATATTTATTCGGCAATGTCGCTATTTCTAACCGGCGGAGAGGACGAGGACACACTTTACAAGGATGACTAAGCATATATAACTAAATGAGTTATCCTACTTGATCACTTTGGAAGATGGGACTCCAATAACAGAAGAAAAAATTCTGAGAGGACTATTGAGCCTTTTTATTTTAAGAGAGATCTGCATTTCTAGGAAATACGGGTATCAACTTACAAAGGTAATACGAGAAAAGACCAGTCTTGAACTTCCGAGGGGAACGATTTATGTCCTTTTGAAAAACCTACAAAAAAAAGGTTACATCAAACCTGAAAATATTGGAAATGATATTACAATGAAAAATAGGAGAGTGTATAATATAACAGAGAAGGGAGAGGAATTCATTAAATCTCATTATCTACCACTCAGGATAGCTAGAGGGCTGATTGAAGACATACTTTCAACTCTAGATGTGAAATATGGATAAGTTATTTATTTATAGTTGCAATAACCGTTCATGGCAATAAATGTTCTGTCTGCACCAGGTCCCGTTTGCTTTCCGCTTCTTGCTATTGAAGATGGCGAATTCAATTTGGAATTTGGAAAAACCGGAAACGCTCAGGTAGTGATTGATTCATCAATTTCCCTGATTGAAAGGAAATTGAATATAGATTATGTGCTGTTGAGCGGCCTCAACTTAGTTGCTCCGGATTTTGGTAAGAAAACCGCATTGATGAGAAAGGGGGGAGCGGCAGACAAAGTGGCACAAATCATCAAAAAGAGAGAAAAATTGGAGACTGAATTCATATATGTTGAAGGAATGGATGAAATTATGGAATCATTGAAGAATGGAAAAGCAGATTCTGCTATTGTAATGGCACTCACCGGAATGAAAGGACCAACCTTAGAGGAGAGATCTTTACAATCAGGTATCTATCTTCCAGGGAGCTGCGGTGCCTCCATAGAAAATGGGTTAGAAGAAGAATTTCTTGGAATTTACAAGAAAGGACTGGACAAATTGAAAAATGATAAAAATAATTCAGCAATGTTGATAAGTCAAAAATTAAATGGAAGGTTCAAACCGGAATTTATAAGTGGAATAATCAGTTCAATGAAGACAGTATTGGCACCACCGGAAGATTATGAGTTGATCAAAAGAGAACTTTTGAATGACTAGTGTAAACACATCAGGGGGATTCCAAAGCAATAAAGCCCTCATCTCTATCGTTTCAGTCCTTCTTTCTATAACCTTTGCAGTAAGGGCGAGCAACAACATGTTTGTAACATCAGTGCCCATTCTCTCAAGGGAAATATTCCTTTTTTCAAACGTTAATGTAGGAGTTTTAGTTTCAATTTCTTCAATTGCAACATTTCTTTCAAGCACCTTCATAAATGCAAAACTTCAATCCAATTCCAGAAGGAAGGCAATGATAATATCTTCAGGAATTTACGCTGCCATTTTTCCGTTGTTTGCAATTTCCTCTCCTATTTCAATCTGGATAGTTTTGCCTGTTGCAACCTTCACACTTGGGATCACTATGCCCAACATAATTACATCTGCATCTCTTTTCAAGGACAGAAGGCTCAGGGAAAGAATACTATCAATTTACACGTTAACACTCAGTCTTTCATTGATCGCGGGTCCATTCATAGAAAGTGAGATACTAAATCTAATAAGCCTCCAAGAATCTTTT
>JAJZYV010000260.1 GCA_021797955.1 Thermoplasmata archaeon | reverse complement strand
TGGAGGTGTTCTAGCCGGAACTCTCCGAAATACAGAAGAAACTCCTGAAGATGATGGATATCGATCCGGGAAAGTATGTTCTCCCGGATTGAAAATTAATTCGGAGTTATTCATTTTCAAAAGTGCGGAAAATAAGTTAATATTAATTAAAGGAGATAAAAAGAATGGGACTCAGTCATGATGTTCAGGATGATGAAATAATATCTTTATTTCAGCATGGAAAAAGTATTGCTGATATTGCTCGGCAATTAAACACGACTTATGAAACCGTAAAATAAAGGCCAGGCAAACTAAATGCGGAAAAGTATGAATTGAAAACCCTGCGGCTAGCAGATGTCTATGACAATACAGTATTGCTACTCGGAAGGTACAAGGATAAACGAACTGGAACAGAAAATAGAAGATTTTTGGCCCCCTCACAATTGCTTAGAGCTCTAATTCTTATTTTCAAGGCTAACAACAATTTCCAAACCTTTACGGTGAGCTATGCCAAGGCTTTCAAAAACCAAATGGTCAAATTGCAATTAAAATGGATTGAAGAAGTAATAATTGCATTGTTCAGTGAAGGTTGGTTAGAGTTCTCTAAAGCTCTGGATACCTTTCTATATGACCCTTTCAAAGATTGCACAGGATTTTATGTAAGCGGCCCAAACGGGGCATTTCGTTTCATAATGAATGCCGTTGTTTCCGACCTGAAAGAATATATCAACATATCAAGAAGGATGCTAGACCGTAAAGTCATAGTTATAAGCAGTACATATACAGGTGTTAGATACAAAGATAACCGAAGATTGTTAATATTGGACGAAATCTTTAATGAATTTGGATTAAGGAAAATTCCACTTGATATAAAAAAAAGGTATTTAAAGCCGCTCCTTTAATAGGCGATCGATACGAATGGTTTAAGGAAAAAAGTTTTGACACTTATACAAAAGAATACCTTATTCACTTCGTATTAGCCATTCTATAATCAAATTCTTGCATATAATATATATTAGTAGAATAAATAGGTAAAAAACCCTATAGAAGTACTTTTAGCAAAAAGATACCTATTTTAGCAGGTTCTAAACCACTTATTGGCTTGAGGTATTATAAGTAAAAAGGTTTAAAACATCGTATCATGCGGCTACAGGAGATGGGGCTTTATATACCAATCTGAACGTTTTGATAGGCAGTATGAGACTGTGTCTGAATTTCAAATTGAGTCTAATAGTAATCTCCAAAGCATTTAAATTACGAAGCTAACTCGAAGTTCCTTACTCTTACAAAGATGCAGTAAAAACCTTACAAACTAAAGAAATAAACATTGGGTAAGTTTAGGTAAGAACCCCGATCAGTCCAATTTCCGTTCTTTCTTTTTTTCCTCCGTTTTAACTGTGGCAGTGTTAGGGTCGTACGAGTATCCGCCGAGTTCGATGGGGTCTAATCGGGTTATGTCTATTTTCGCAGTTGGCATATCCGAGTATGTTTCTATATTTGAAACAGTGAAACCAGGGTACTGAAATAGTGAAACATCTTTAGGTTTCCTTTCTATATCTGCAAGTCTTTCTTCTTGTCGATTAACTTGACTTCGCAACGAAGCGATCTCCTTTATGAAGCGAGCGGTCATCTTTTCAACGTCAGTTCCACTCGTACTCATCTTATAAAGACTAGAATAGTTGGAATAAGGGTTGTCAAAATCCTTTGGATCGTTTTTCAAAGCTTCCATAGTACCTTCTAGCTCCTGCTTTGCTCTTTCATAATAAGTTATCTTGTTTGTAGAATACCTGATAGTTCTTTGCATACCAACATCAAATGGGATAACCGGTCCAATTTCCATCATGTGAATAATTGGTTTATTGACCGAATGCCTAATGGCCATTTCATAGAATACGTTGGGGTTGTTTCCAGTTAGATCAGCAATCACAAGGTCTGCGGTAGTTAATTCATCGAAAATATTTGTAGTGACTTGCGTGGGTGAATATAGTAGATCAGACCTTTCAACCTTGTAATTATGGAGTTTTAGAATTGGTTCAATTATGTGCTTCAGCAAGTCATCAGACCTTATCCTAATATCTGAGTTATCCTTGTCTATGGGACAAATTACGAAACATCTCTTTTTTTGACTTGACATAATCGTTCATGACTATACCTGAACAATGAATATAATTCTTATTGACTTACCTTCTTCAAATGCCTGTAATTAGCAAAGCGCATTCCCTTACGGAGCTAAAAGGTAGGTATAATTACCCTAAAAGGGACGAATGCTTAACGGAAAACGTAAATTTCGAGGGCTATGAATTTGGTTAGGTTAGTCGGGTTAAGCTGTAAAATTTGCAAATCAAGTAAGTTCCATTTGGGTTCGCATGTTTTGAAGCTCCCATAGACGTAAAGCAATGTAAAGTGAGCTTTAATCTTTTAAGATAACTGACCCGAGCCATCACAACATCCTTGAAATTCGAATTATAGACCCTAATGCGTTATTTTGGGTTATATTAACGCAATAACCTGCGTATATGAAAAGGTCAAATTCGATATTTTGCGAGTTGGAATCCTCTGGGTTAGCCGTTAAATACGTTATTTCCCTTAATTAATTAATGTAGTGTGATAAAAATGGTCAGGCCAAAGGAAACGAAACCTCGAACTAGCGAGTACCTTACTTTCGCAGAATACAAACTGATGTTAGATGAGGCTTTCAAGACAAGCAATTCATAAAGAAATAATAAGGATACTACACTTATACAATGCCTATGGGAAACTGAGTTAAGGATTGGCGATGTTTTAAGTCTAAACATGAATCAAATTGATTTTGCTATCAATGTATTAAAACTGGTCCCAAAGAAAACCCAGAGGCAACGTACTGTTGTAGAGATACCAATTGGAAGGGAGTTAGCCAATAAGATTCGCACTCTTAATGCCCTTATTGGAAGAAGGGATGGCCAAATTTTTGAACTGAGTTATTCGCAAGCAAGAATCATCGTTAGAGATTATGGTCGAAAAGTAGGTCTGGGTAAACCTGTTCATCCTCATATATTCAGGCACGGGATAGCAACTTACATGCTCAATGATAGAAATATAGATTTAAAGACAATTTCGAAAATATTGGGCCATAAGAGTATCACCACAACCGCAGACCTCTGTGTGGATGTGCCACTTGTTAAAAAAAAGGAGGCCTTGGGGATAAACTAAACAGTTTAACTATTTTCTTTTGAATTTCCCTTTAATGTCGATTGGAGACAAAGAAGTAGTTCCTACATCTATCTCCACTAATCGCCAATGCCCCGATACGCTCGTTCCATCTTTCTTTTTATAGGGGTCTATCCAAATTTTTTTCTTTTGGTTTGTTTAGCCATAGAATAATATATAAATCAACAGTTTATATGATTTTACCTTTGACAAAACTTGCCGACCAATTTATGGATAGATATTTAAGAGAATGCGATTATAAATATTGCAGCCCAGATATAGAAATCTATCCCGATTTCAAGAGGGATATTGAAAATATTATTTCACAATTGCAAAAAGCAGACTCTTCGGATATGTATTACAATTTAATTACGATTGACCCCAACTATTTTGAGGCAATAAAATCAATAGCGGAAGGAATATTATCACAAGTAGTTTTTAATTATCTGAGAGAAAAATATCACAAACTCAGAATTAACAGGTTAAAAACCGCTAAGAAGATACCTATCCAAATCACAGGAGAAGACGTTAACAAGACTTTTCTCGATTTTGGAAGTGTGAGGCCATTTTTTAAGATTGAACCTGGTCAGACCTTAATATTAGAAAACTTGACAATATTATATTCAGGTGAACTGGGGAATATGTTTGAAGAGGAATTTGGCCCTAGTGTAATCCTAAATAATGTCGTTTTCAAGAAAAAGGAATAATGTCAAAACAATTCAGTCGGG
>JAJZYV010000259.1 GCA_021797955.1 Thermoplasmata archaeon | reverse complement strand
TTCCAAATGTATACTAATAAAATATTCGCAGGCATAAGGGATCACATAAGGTTACTCATTGGTCTTAATATCTATGCATTTGGTTTTTTTGCTTTGATATTCTTCAGGAGTTTTTCGTTTCTTCTGGTTGATGTATTTGTTCTTACTATGGCAGAAAACATAACAGCACCAATAATTAGTACAATCATCAGCAGACTAGCACCATACAACAAGAGAGGGCAATACTTTGGAGCATTCCAGGTCATCGCTGGAGTTATCGGGCCGAGTGCACCGGTTATGGGTACGTTTTTTATTCAGTATTTTCCTAGTAATCTGGGTATTCTTTGGATTGTAGTATTAGTGATAAGTTTGTTAATAACAGCAGTTACCCTGTTGTTCTGGGCAAGGATAGTAAAATATCAGGACGATTCTTTGTTAAGTAGCGGGTGAAACCTTTTCTACCTTTAATAAAACAGGTATGGAGAGTGGCAGAAGTATAAGTGAGATTAATCCCAAAGAATACCAAGCTAGTTCTTTGTTTGAAGAGTATATTAGGGAAAATACAAACGCAATCAATGAACCCAACCCAATCTGAAAGGAATTCATAGTCGCAATGCTTAATGGAACAACAGTTTCATCTGTTTCCAGGAGAACTACATAATAATATTCAGCAGAAAATATTGTTATACTGAAAATTCCCTCTGCAAGTGCTATTGCTCCTAATCCTGTAACATCGGCAAAAGGTATCAAAATAACAAGAAGTGATAGAAATATCACAAGACCCCCGGTAACAATAAGCGGCTTATATTTTCTTGCAAAGGGAAGTATGAAAATACCAAGAATTCCTGAGAAAAGTGCAATACTTCCTACCACACCAGCGTCATTAACCGATCCGGTTCTAAAAAGGGTATAAGGGTTAAGATACTCAACCGCTGTAAAGTTTAATGCCCAATATCCGCCAATTCCCAGAGAAAGCAATAACATTAAAGGAGAAAAGGCTTTAGAAGCAATGCCTTTCATTGTTTTTCTGACAACCCCCGGATTAGGAATCATTGCAAGAGCGATTATGGAAGGAAGTGCCGTTATAATCCCGGCAATATAAAGTGAGGTTTGCCATGGTATGAACCTTCCAAGCTCACCGAAGAGAATGATTCCAAAGCCACCGCCGGCTGCAAATGAGACATTGAACATCGTTATTTTGCCGTCAATATTCTTTTTGTCGATCTGCCCAAGCAAAACTATACCTGAGGAGAAGAAGAATGCTGAGGCGATACCTACAAAGAATCTTGATACGAGGAAGATTATAAAATCTGGAGATAGGGGCGATAGAAACACCGAAATAGACATAATTATCATTCCCCACAGAGCCACATTTCTTGTTCCGATCCTTGAAGCTAAAAATCCTGAAGGGATTTGAAAAATTCCAGCTCCAAGAAGAAAGGACGATAGGATTAGCCCTGATCCAGATGATCCTTCTGCATAAGTTCCGCTGATAGAAGTAAGATAGGGCGATACATTATACCAATTCATTGCATACACAAAACGAAGTATTAGCATAAGTGCAACTGACTGAACCGGCGTCAATTTTTTCATAGGTCCCCTCTTATTTTTTCCGTATTTCCTAAAATGCCAGATCTTATTGCGGAGGCGATCACACTCTTAAAGCCGGAGCCGTATTGGGCTGCCAGTTTCTTCGATTCAGAAAATTTTACATCGAATCCTGCTTCAATGGCACTTTTCCTCAATAAGAACTTTCCGACGCCTTTTGAAATATGCATTTCTCGGGGAAGACCTGCAAAAGAGTCTATTATATCACCATCAAGGTATGGAGTAATAAGTTCTTTTTGCATAATTGTCGCTATTTTGTTCTCCCGAGGGATAGTTCTTTCTTTAAGGACGCGGAGACTCTCTGCATTTGAACTTTCCCTACCATCAACAAATTTTGAATACCCATAGAATATTTCATCAGAACCTTGACCAGTAACAATATAATGTCGATCAGATCTCTGGAATAATCCCGCCAAAACCGCATCATACGAAATCTCTAAAATTGATGAATTGGGATCTGCACGTAGCACAACAGAAGCTGCCTCAACAACCTCAGATTTCGAAAAAATCTCAATTTTTAGTTGTCTTTTATAGTGAGCGGCAACAATCCTCGCATTCGATATATCTTTCGATCCTTCAATTCCAACCACGCATGGTTTGCAAAGTTGATCAGAAAGATACAACAGAAGTGAACTATCTAAGCCACCTGAAAATCCTAAGATATAAGGCTCATTGATTGAATTAAGGTTGGATTTAAGTCTCTCCACAAGGGAATGTCCATCAACCAGTCGAGCCATTTCCACGACATTGCATACTAGGAATTAAATAAGCAGTATACCTTACAATATTGTGGATTACATACCAGACACCTCTGTTATTGTCGACGGGAGATTTTATGAATTTATTAGGGATAAAATAGATTCTCGTGTTATTTTTACAGAGGCTATGTTGTCTGAAGTTGAGCATCAGGCTAACGAAGGGAAGAGCATAGGTTTCGCGGCTCTGGAGGAGCTAAAACGAATCAGAATGATGGCAGATGATGGCAAGATCTCGCTCGAAATAACAGGTAAAAGGCCAGGTGAGTGGCAGATAGAGAAGGCAAGAGTTGGGGAAATAGATGATCTGATTCGCAATGTTGCTGCAGAATACGATGCAATCCTCGTCACTGGGGACAACGTTCAAAGAGAGATAGCCATAATAAAAGGTATCCGGGTTGAATACCTGGAATCAAAGGATTCAATGAATAGGAATATCGAGGAATTTTTTGATGATATGACAATTTCCGCACATATAAAATCCGGATCAAAGACAAAGCTAAAGAAAGGTTATCCTGGACATATAAAGGTAGAAATCGTTGGAAAGGAGATAACCGAAGCGGAAGCAGAAGCAATAGCTAACAACATTATTAAGCGTGCAAGGGGTGACCACGAATCCTTTATTGAGATGGATGATCTAGGCGCAACTGTAGTTCAACTTCGTCAATTTAGGATTGTAATTGCGAGGCAGCCCTTTGCAAGCAGTCTTGAGATAACGGCAGTCAGACCAATAAAAACAACTACCATTGAGGATTATTCACTAGATCGGGAGATTTTAGACCAGGTCCTTTCAGGTTCGTCAGGAGTTCTTGTTGCTGGAAGCCCTGGTGCAGGAAAAAGTACATTTGTTCAGGCGCTAGCCAATCTCCTTAATGAAAAAAATCTCATTGTGAAAACTATGGAAAGACCAAGGGATCTGCAAGTCAACAAGGAGATAACACAGTATACAGCCCTAGATGGTTCCATGGAAAAAACTGGAGATTTATTACTTCTTGTGAGGAACGACTATACAATATTTGATGAAATGAGGGTCACCACAGATTTTAAAGTATTCAGCGACCTGCGACTAGCCGGGGTCGGAATGATTGGAGTTGTCCATGCAACCAGACCCATTGACGCTATCCATAGATTCATAGGAAGAATCGAACTTGGATTAATCCCGCAGGTAATAGATACTGTTCTTTATGTGAGCAAGGGAGATATTTCCAGTATTTTAAGAGTTCACTATGTTGTCAAAGTCCCATCAGGTATGACTCAGGATGATCTTTCAAGACCAGTTATAGTTATAACAGAACATCCTTCAAATGAACCGAAGTATGAGATATATACCTTTGGTGATCAGGTGGTTGTCGTTCCTGTTACCAAAGAGCAGGATGCTGGAATTTCTGAAGACGTAAAAAACAGGGTAAAAGATGAAATATCAAAATTTCTTGGCACAGAAAATATATCAGTAAGGATGAAAGGTTCAGGTAGAGCCGTGGTTAGTGTACCAGAACCTATGATGGCAAGGCTTATAGGTAGAAAAGGAGCTTCAATATCAGAAATAGAGAGGAAGTTAC
>JAJZYV010000258.1 GCA_021797955.1 Thermoplasmata archaeon | reverse complement strand
TATCTGGTCAAGGAAGATCATGAGGCAAGTATATCAAAGGAAGATGGAAATCTTCTAAGATTCATGGTGGGAGATGGAATAATAGATGGTGGAAAGAAAGATGTCTATTCTTCAGGTTCAGTGTTTAAGATAGAGGGAAAATTAATTCTGAGACCCAACCATTCAACAAGACTTGAAGTAATTTCAGACTAATTGCTTCCACATAACATATGCATCTGAACCATCGCTGTAGTAATTCCTGAGGATCGATGTTACGATAAACCCATGTTTTTGGTAGAATTCAATGCCTTTTTTATTATCTGTGCGAACTTCAAGTCTTATGGTTATGATACCATATTGACCACAGGTTAAGAGAAATTTTTCTACGAGTTCTCCGCCTATTCCTAAATTTCTGTAGGGTTCAATTGTTGCGAGCATGAGAATTCTAGACTCAGAAATTGAAATTCTTCTTGAGGCAAGGAAACCATATATTATAGATCCTGTTGAAAACACAAGAAATCCATCGGGCCAAGAAGTGTATATCTCATGCATCAGTTCCTTTGAATATCTTTCTGAAAGAGACGTTTGGGAAATTTCCATGGCCCTTTTGATTTCATCTGGTTCTATTCTTCTGACCTGGTGAAATCTCAATTCTTCCTTTAGCATATCCACATCGGCCATTCTTGATTCGTTGTTTATTTTTCCTTTTGAATTCAGCCTTGAGAATATGCCCATTCATATCACTTTTCAATTTGATATGGCGACCCGTGACCGGGGTATACCATTACTCCCTTTAGACCTTTTATAACTTCAATAGACTTCATTGCCCTTGAATAATCCAGAGTGAATGTCCTATTCACATCGATTCCGTCCTTTCCCTGAATTGCTGAGTCTCCAACGAAAATGACATTGATTAGCGGAAAATAGTATGAACGGCTGTCGGGAGTGTGCCCGCCAGTTGAGATTACCTTTACATTTTGATCAACCATCTGTGAAACTGGGTGGATATCTTCTACAGGTTTTGGCTTTATTATCTTGGAAATAACTCTAGACATTAGACTTTTCGTTGGAACCATATTTTCCTTACCCTTCACCACATTTATCTCTCCATCTGGAACATAGACT
The DNA here is from genome assembly GCA_021797955.1 of Thermoplasmata archaeon. The sequence goes on along the minus strand of JAJZYV010000258.1, from coordinate 2,808 downwards.
ATAGGATCAAACCTTTCTTTTATCATTTTCAATCCTCCTATATGATCCATGTGATAGTGCGTGACCATTATGACATCAGGTTTTGAATTAAGATTTTCATAATAACTTATTATTTTCTTGCCACTTCCTTTCATGCCACAGTCTATTAAGTATCTCTTCCCATCCAACGTCAGATCATAGCAGTTTGCCATAGTGCCAGGTATAAGATTGAGAGCACTAACTGATTCCATGGTTATATGATAACAGTGTTTGTAATTAATCTTATGTGACTTTTAAATTCCCTTTTCCCTGAAAAAAATGTTCACATCGGGTGCAGGATCCTTTGTTAGGGTTGGTGATATATAAGGAAAAAGCATTTCTGCTCTGGAATCCAGAATTACAACGACCCCAATATCATCCTTTGATCTTATCACCCTACCAATGGCCTGTCTCACTTTGGTGATGGCAGGTGCAAGAAATGCGTGCTCCCAACCTGCCCTGAATTTCATATCGTAATATGCGGCCAATGCCCTTTGTTTTATTGTAGGTTTTGGAAACGGTATCCCACAGATGACAACCAGTTCTAACTGGTTGCCAGGAAGATTTATCCCTTCAGAGAGACGCCCACCCATGACACCAAAAATTGGCTTTTGTTTATTTTTAAACTCATTCATTAGAATGTTGAATTCAATTTGATTCATACCACGATGTTCCGATAAATGATCAAGGGATGGCATTTTCGACTCTATGAAGTGCATTGTGTTGAAAGATGGAAAGAAAACGATTGTTTTTTTCTGATTCATAGCTATCAAATCCAGAATCTCTTTCGCGTATCTTGTGGCCATTTCATAATTCAGTTCTGAATATTTTGTTGTTAATTCTTTAGAATATAGAACCCTTAGATTCTCTTTGGGAAATATGTCCTTGAAGATTTTCACGGTTTCATTAGTAACTCCGGTGATGTCTATATACATTTCAACTGGGACCAGAGTTGCAGAAAGATGTACTGATTGTGACTTGAACATTGGCTCCAGCATTATCGATGGATCTAAACAATATGCTTCCAGAGACATGTTTCCGTCTCTAGATATTGTGCATATGTAATTGTTTTCCTCGCCGTGCATCATGAATTTCAGTTTCTCACTAAGTGATTTTGCTCTTGACATTGGAACTCTCCCGGCTTTTTCCAATCTTTCTTCTACCTGATCCCCCAATGATAAAAGTGATTCAACCAGATAGTCCACATCCTCTGGATTCTTCTTAAGGTAAATTGCCATAGTGTCGAAGATTTCTCTGAACATTATCCTCTTTTCATTTCTGTTTTCATTTAGGTCCCTTCCAATTTCTATCAATGCCTCCCTTATTGCATCAGCAAAATCTGACGCGTGGATTCCTGGAAGCAGTTGAGGGTCTCCCTGATCTATAACCTCTCTCTCTGCTAGATCAATCATATGGGAAGTGATCTTGAGAGAATTTTCTTCTCTTGCGATCTCCGGCAGGTTATGCGCTTCATCGACTAGAACAATTATATTTTCCCTTGATGTTCTCCAGTTATAGATTGTACTCAGGGCAAGAATAGAATTGACGAAATAGGGATATGGCATTACCACAAGATCTGCATCTCTCATTGCAAATTTTATGGACTCATAGGGACATATGGTTCTTGATTTAAGTCGAAAAAATATCTCCTGTGGGGAAAATGATGAGCTTAGTATGGTATTCTTGGTTTCATCTGATTTGATTTCGTCATTATAGTACTTGCATCCTCCTTCCTTTCTCTCCAACGTTTTCTTTTTTCTGGAGCTACACATTTTAGACAGGGACTCTGCGGAAAACTCCTCGTCCTTTTCTATTTCCATGTAAAGGGGGCACATGTTTATCCTTCCTTGCATCGCTAAAGCATTGAATTCAATTTCTTTTCTAATTAATCTTATCTCCCGTAATATGTGCTCTTGCTGGGAATTTGTTCTGGACAGATAGAGTACCTTTTTCCCATTTGATTTTGCATACTTTAGAGTTGAAATAAGACCGACTAAAGTTTTACCGGACCCAGTTGGCATTTCAACTATGGGATTTTTCCCATTGTTGAGCGAATCAATAATGAAATTTATTGCCTCTTTCTGGTAATCCCTCAAATTGATGTGAGCCTTGCTTTCCTGTTTTTCTTCTACTTCTTCACTCAATTTAGGTGTCGCTTCCTTTCCTCTATTTCTTTCGGATCGACATTATACTTGGATGCCTCATTAAGTGCTTTCTTTGCCTCTTCCTTTTTACCCAATTCCACTAATGTGTCCGCTTTCAATAGATGGTAAGTCCCATTCTCCGGGGAAACTCCTATAGCAGTTTCTATGTCTTTCAGTGCATCTTCAAACTTACCCATCTCCATTAAAACCTGATATCGTTTGTAGACAAATATCTGATCCATGCTGTTAAGCCTAACTGCTTCCGAGTAATCCCTTAGTGCTTCGTCTTTCTTCCCTAACTTGAAGAGAGCATTCCCTCTGTTGTAATAGAAATCAGGGATATCTGATTCGATGGTGATTGCCTTGTTAAATGCTTCTACGGATTCCTCTAGCATTCCCGAATCTTCCAGGGCCGCCCCCAGAGCATTATAATAATCGGAGTTGTCATCGATAATTTTTATTGCATTCTTATAGTCAACTACTGCCTGCTCGTACATTCTCATGGAATAATATGCTAAGCCTCTGTTGAAGTGATAATCTGGATCATTTGAAAGTGTCTTAATTGCCTTTGTAAACTCCTTAATGGCTTCTGGATATTTTCTGAGGTTGAAGAAGGATATTCCTCGCTCTTGATAGTCATCATCAA
>JAJZYV010000257.1 GCA_021797955.1 Thermoplasmata archaeon | reverse complement strand
TTATAACATTTCCAGACAGGATTGGTATATCCCTTGCAAGGGCTGAAAGAGTGGATGTTTTTCCTGAACCATTCTTTCCGCATATGGTTACTATCTCCCCTTTTTCCACTTCCATGCTGATTGGTCCAATGCTCATTGATCCCCTGTTTAATTTTAACTTATTTATTTCAAGACCCATAGTACCCCTTCGTGTTTATTCTCATCATCAAAAACATGAAAAACGGAACACCAATAATTCCAGTAATAATTCCAATTGGAATAACTTCACCTGCAACGATTGAATGGGCGAGATCATTGCATAGAATCAGAAATGTTCCCCCTAATATTGCAGATGAAGGAATTACGTATTTATTTGAACCACCGTAAAGCATACGTGATATGTGTGGGAATATTAATCCCACAAATCCAATTAAACCGCTCACAGAGACACATGCGGCTACAGAAACTGTTGATAATGTTATTAGAATGAGTTTAGATCTTTCTGGGTTTATTCCAACAGATCTTGCGTGGACGTCTCCCATTTGAAGTGCATTAAGCTCCCTGTACATCGCACCCACAATCAGTGTTGTTATTAACACGAGGGGGACAATTATCAGGTCATCCAACCAGTCTACCCCTGAAATAGAACCAAGCACCCAGAAAAAGATCCTGTTTTCAAGTGCGGGTTTCGAGTATAGCAATAAAGCAACGAGTGATGAGGCAAAAAGGGAAATGGCAATTCCAGTTAGAAGGAAAATAATTGGTGGAGTTCTTCCCTTTCTGATGGATAACATATAAACCAACAAAACAGTTCCCATAGAGAAGATAAATGCCATAAATGGGAGGGTAAAGACTCCGAAGAATGTGATCCCGAAGACAATTGAGACAACTGCACCCAGCGTTGCACCGCTGGAAACACCAGTTATGTAAGGCTCTGAAATTGGATTTCTGAATATGCTTTGAACGACCGCTCCTCCCACTGCCAGTGAAGCACCTATGAAAAGGCCTCCAACAATCTGGGGTTCTCTAAGCTGGGAAATAATAATGAAATCGGAATATGGTAAATTTGATACGCTCAATCCGATTTGCCTTGCAAGGGTCCATAGAATGTACGAGTTTCTTACGTGAACCGGACCCACTCCGAGGGAAAAGATAAATGCTAAAGCGAGGGTAATGATTGAACTCAGGAAATATATTAGTTTTTTCCCTTCCAAATATTTTTCACTATCAACCTTCGAAGACATATTCTTTGCTCCAGATTAATCTTAAGCTGGGTCTGGGTTATATTTCAAATTGAAAGGAAATGCAGGTATGTTAACCTTAATTCCGTAGACTTGGTCTATAAGCCATTCTATAGCATATATGTTTCTAAAGTTTGGTTCGGAGAAAAGATTTGTATTAAAAACTGTATAGATCGAGTTATTTTTGTAAGCACCAGTAGAAACATATGGTTGTTGATTAAGGTCTGAAACGTTAAAACATTGTCCCAGCAGGATAACCTGAGGGTTAGAATTTACAACATTTTCACTGGAGATCTGGTAGTATCCTGATCCATTGGCAATATTCTCCAAGTGACTGTATTTGAATATCTGAGTGTCAAAGGTACCGCTTCCGGCAGTTTCCGTCTTTCCTCCTGCACAAACGCACATTGCATATAGAAGTGTTTTGTTTGTGACACTTAGATTTGTGAAGTCACCTAGAGACTTTTGCATCCAACTGTTAAGAATTGTGGCATTCTGTTCAGTTCCTGTCAGTTGCCCCAGTAAATTGTTCTGCTCCTCTATATCTGGGAATGTGGAATTTGATCCTGCGCAGAGAAATACGTAATCTATGCTGGCATTGAGTAATTGATCTATCTGACTCTGTTTATAATCTGAAAACGATATTACTGCCTGTGGCGTGAGATTGATGATTGCCTGAACATTCATACAGGGATAGTCCGTAATATTCGGAAGGTTGTTTGGAGGATAGGTAGCATAGCAATTGCTGCCCACAACATCACCAAAAGCGCCCAGAGCATATAGAGTTGCAGTGGCAGCTGGATCTAGGGAAACTATTCTGTTGAACTTTGTATTTCCAACGTTTGAATCAATGGTGATAATTTTTCCTTTGCTGCCTTCCCTTGTAAGCACTTGAAAACCAACGAATGAAATTGCAGATATTACTACAATAACAGCAATCAATACCGATATGAATTTTTTATTTTTATTCATGTGAAGTTCACTTTACTAATAGGAAGTTTTTTTGCATATATTAACTTTTTATAATACTTGTGAAATTTACTTCAGCGGGATAGCCAAAACTTTTAAACGCTCTTCAGATACCATACTGTGCCAGAGGCGTCAGTACAGCAGGTTAAGTATTTTGAACTTCGGAAGAGTCAACTGAAGACTCCATCCCTTACATTTCTGTGCGCTTATGACGGGCAGGAAACTTTACTGGAGGATTCTATAAATAGTATTACCAGCATAGCCGAAGAATCTGGCCTGGAATATGAAATATTTATACTTAATACCACCATGATTCCAATCAATTCTGTTTCAACGCAGGGGGTCAACACTGATCAATCATTGAAGATTGCAGACTATGGATACCTTTCAAGAGGTGAAGCAAAGAATGAGGCATTAAAATTATGTAAAGGATCCCACATAATTATATTTGACCCATCAAAGGAGTACAGTTTAGGTTACGCAGATTTGCTCTATAAATTTGTTAACCAACGGGAAAAAGTGGTACTTTACTCTGAGTTTTTGATTATCAGAAAGGATGTAATTGACCATGTAAAGGGATGGAAAAATCTTAAGGTTTCAGAAGACATAGATTTATTGGCAAGAATATCAAAGATTTACAGCCTGGTGTTCTATATTACAGAGGGTTACAACTCAATTTCAAGATTTTTAACGTATAAACCTTCACAGATACTTACTAAGAAAAAAATGAGATGGTATACCAATAAGAAAAAAATTGATCTGATGCAAGATATCATCGTTGGAGTCAACTTCAAGGCAAAGGACATAAGATTTTTTTGGAACGGAAGTTCTAAATTTCTTGGGTATATAGCCTATTTAAAGTCAAAATTCAAGAAATATGATGAAAGTAGAGATGGAAACAACTTCCTGATTGTCCTTGAATCACTTTTTGAATCATTTATTTTAAATGAATATGATGCATTCATAGTTGACAATAAGGAAATGAAGCTTTCATTTGAAGAGGAGGATCTGAAGTACATCGCAAAATATAGTGAAATATATAAAAAAAGCGACACGATTAAGAAAATAATAGAAGTGGAAACTTAAATAACTTCGAAATCCCTTCCCCTATCCTGTCTTTTTATCATCCAGCCTGGATAGAGTTCTCTATCTTCGGAAGCTTTGTCTAAATGTTCCATTTGTTCCTTTGTGAGATTGACATCAACACTTTTCATGTTTTCTTCGAATTGCTCAACTGTTCTTGCACCAACGATTACCATTCCCTTCTTACTTACTACCCATGAAAGAGCTACGTTTCCAAGCGAGCATTGCTGTTCCTTAGAAACAACCTCCATAGCCTCCAGAACTCTCTTGGCTTTTTCTTCTTCAAATGGAGGGAATACTCCTCTGTTTCCAAATCTTGTTCCTTCTTTGGGCGATAAGTCCTTTCCATACTTTCCAGTCAGCACACCGCCGTGGAGTGGACTCCATGCCAATAGCGTCAGGTGGTCGTGATTCATATATGGAATGATCTCCTGCTCAATGTCCCTGTTTAAAAGTGAATAATTCATTTGGGCTGAATGATAGGGTTCAAAATGATTTTCCCGGGCTATAGAATTGTACAGCGCCATCTGCCATGACTGAAGGTTTGAAAACCCAGGATAGTCTATTTCTCCTCTTTCTACCAAATGCTGCATAGTTTCGGCTGTTTCCATTAAAGGGACATGATAGTCAAAGGAATGCATCTGATATATTTCCA